>NZ_CP102279.1:300000-480000 GCF_025150245.1 Dorea formicigenerans | reverse complement strand
CTGGGAATATCACAGTGAGTCCGCCATTTTCCAGATCATAGTCATCTACAGAAACGCCACCGATCAGGCAGTCTTTTACTTCCATCGCTGTATCTGTATTGTTGATTGCATATGCCATAATCTCATTATCATTGGCATCCTCGAAATAAACCAACTCATATTCGTTAGCATTCACCATATAATTTTCCGCTGTATAATCCGTATCCATACTCAGACCTGCTGCCTCAATATCGGCTTTTGTGCATGGAAATGTCAGGACTTTATCATTGATCTGTACTGTATAACTGTCCCAGCTTGTGCCAAGTTCACCGCTGGCTACTGCCGGTTCTGTACTCTTTGCTGCTTTATCTGACTTATCACTGTCATCCGCTTTTTTAGAATCATTCTTATCTTCGATTACATTTTCCACAACATTAGATACCGGATCGTCGTCGAAATCGCTGCTTCCAATTCCAATCACAATTGCAAATATAATATAAAAGATAGATACTACAAGCGCAGCTACTGTTCCGATAATCGTAAACATCTTCGCTTTCTTTGCTGCATTCTGCGCTCCGGCATAATCTCCACTTCTCTGTAGAGAATTGATTTTGCAGGCATATACAATTGCCACAATACCAAGCGGCAGACAGCAAAGTAATGTTGAAATGATAGCGAATATTAAATAGGTTGTTCCATTGATTGGCTTCTGCGGCTGACCATAAGTCCCATTATTAGCATTATAATCTGCAGACGTGTTCTGTCCTGTACTTCCATACTGGTACGGGTTCTCGTTATTCTGTCCTGCGCTTCCATACTGATATGGGTTCTCGTTATCCTGTCCTGCGCTTCCATACTGATATGGGTTCTCGTTATTCTGTCCTTCACTTCCATACTGGTACGGGTTCTCGTTATTCTGTTCCGCACTTCCATACTGATATGGATTCTCATTCTGTGCTCCACTTCCATTATTTGTTCCTGGCACGCCATATTCATAAGGATTCTGGTTTTCCTGCTGCTTCGCTTCTGTTGATTGTTCTGACTGTTCCTGCTTCTCCTCCGGCTCTACCGGTGCGCCACATGACGGACAGAACTTTGATTCTTCCGGCAAATCATTTCCGCAAAATTTACACTTCATACTCATTCCTCCTTTTATCTGACCCTTGTCGGGGATAGTAACACAAATGGATATGCATTTACATTTCTCAAAACTCCGTATATCAGTATAACTGCCAATATTGTCCATAATATCCACATCGGTATCCGGCGGCTTATGCTTTCTCTGCCTGTAAATAGCCACTGGCACGCGCATAATGCCAGGTATGCGCCTATCCACGGCAGCAAGAGTACAAGCAGCGGGTTATACCGAAATGCCTGATAAATCTGACCGTGCAAAATGCAATAGCACGCGCGGCCTGCTCCACACCCCGGACAATAATAACCGGTCAGAGCGTAAATAATACATATCAACCATTTTGTATCTTTAGGACTATGATAATATAAAAATCGGCTTTCAGCAAGCATTATTGATAATATAGCTGCTGATAAAATCAGGCGGAACTGCCACTTGATTCTTCCGTCTTTTTCACAAATGTAATGTTTTATTTTTTGTGTCATTTTTTCCGTCCCCCGTTATGCAAAAAGGAGTTCCGCATCTGCGAAACTCCTAAAACGGAGAGGGTGGGATTCGAACCCACGCGCCCTTGCGGACAAACGGTTTTCAAGACCGCCTCGTTATGACCACTTCGATACCTCTCCATCTATGCAATTGATATCGCTCTGTCAGCGACGATAGTTATCATATCATATACCCATTGCACTGTCAAGAATAATTTTTGATATTTTTTCTTTTTTGTGAACCTTTTTTATGAACCAGCATAAACTATTTATGATATTTTTCTTTGCGTTTCGCAAGAAATACTTTTGCGATTTCCAGATCTTCCGGTGTTGTGATCTTGATATTTTCGTAAGAGCCTTCATATAATTTAACCGGTACTTTCATCATCTGTTCCACTACCATAGCGTCGTCAGTAATATTATCCGGCACCTCTTCCATCAGCTTTGCATAAGCATTTTCTATGAGATCTGCCTTAAAAATCTGTGGAGTCTGTACCGCCCAGATTAATTTTCTTGGCGGTGTATTCACTGCAAACTGATCTTCATCCACCAGTTTGACCGTATCTTTGCTCGGCATTCCGGCTACACAGGCACCGAATTTTTCTACATTTTCATATCCACGCGTAAGAATCTGCTCGTCCACGAACATTCTGGCGCCATCATGAATGAATACGTATTCCGGCTGTTCTTTGAGAGCATGAAGTCCGCGTAGTCCTGCCCATACGGAATCATAACGTTCTTTTCCACCTGGGATGATCGAGCGTACTTTTGTAAGCTGATACTTTTCTACGATCTCGTCACGGACCCAGTTTTCTTGCCCTTCACCTACTACAAGTACAATATCATCGATGATCGCGGATTTTTGAAATGCATCCAAAGTATAAAAAATGATTGGTTTTCCGGATAATTCAATATACTGTTTTTGTATAGCGGTTCCCATACGTTTCCCCTGACCGGCAGATAATACGATTGCCGTACATTTCTTCTTATCCATATATTTTTCTCATTTTCCTCGTTTATATTGACGTTCTTATTCTTAATTTCTGTATCTGCTTTTACGTATTGCCTTAAGGTTCTTCTACCGTTCGCCCAGTTTCAGATTCGGCACTGCATTGAGATCCCATCCGCTTCTTGTGCCATTGATATACTCATAGTAAGCTGCCACGCCGATCATTGCTGCATTGTCGGTACAGAAAATCGGAGACGGATAATAGAATTCTACCCCTCTCTTTTCACACGCCTCTTTCATGGCTGCGCGAAGTGCGCTGTTGGATGCAACACCACCGGCAATCGCCAGCTTGTCCACATGAAATTCTTCCACTGCATGCATCGCATTTGCCACAAGAACATCTGTCACGGCTTTCTGGAACGATGCCGCAATATCTGCCTGGTTGTATTCGATTCCTTTCATCTGGCAGCCGTTGATGTAGTTCAGAACTGCGGATTTCAGACCACTGAAGCTAAAGTCATATGGTGCATCTTCAACGTGTGCGCGTGGAAATGCAATGGCTTCTGGGTTTCCTTCTTTGGATACTTTATCAATCTTTGGTCCGCCCGGATACCCAAGTCCGATCGCGCGTGCGACTTTATCAAATGCTTCTCCTGCCGCATCGTCTCTTGTGCGTCCGATAATGTCAAATTTGCCATAATCTTTGACTCGCACAAGATGTGTATGTCCTCCTGAAACGACCAGTGAGAAAAATGGCGGTTCCAGATCTTTGTGCTCAATGAAATTTGCTGCAATGTGTCCTTCAATATGATGCACTCCGACTAATGGTTTCTTTGCTGCATATGCGATGGCTTTTGCCTCTGCTACACCGACCAGAAGTGCGCCTACAAGCCCCGGTCCGTAAGTAACTCCGATGGCAGTAATATCGTCTAATGTAACATTTGCCTCATCAAGAGCCGCCTGTACGACCTGATTTATCTTCTCTATATGCTTTCTTGATGCAATCTCCGGCACAACACCTCCGTAGAGAGTATGCAGTGCAATCTGGGAAGAGATTACATTTGAAAGAACTTCTCTTCCGTTCTTTACGACTGCTGCTGCCGTCTCATCACAGGAGCTTTCAATTGCAAGAATCAATACATCTTCCTTCATATTCTATCCCTTCAATCTTCTGAATTCATTTTCATTAATCTGAAAATGTCAGTTCTACCGTTCGTTTATCTTTTGCTGCTATGGAATTCGGGAAGATTTTCTTCACCTCGTCCATATATTCTTCCGGGTGCGTCAGCGACGGACTATAATGCGTCAGCCACATTTCTGCGACTTCTGCTTCTTTTGCAAGCTGCGCTGCCTCGTAAAATGTCATATGCTTGTATTCTTTTGCTTTTTTCAGCTTATCCTTCTCACCGTACATTCCTTCGCAGATAAATAGATCGGAACCTTTCGCGTTGTTGCGGATAGAGTCCGTCGGTCTCGTGTCTGTGCAGTATGTCAGTTTAATTCCTTTTCGCGCAGGTCCAAGAACCATGTCCGGTGTGTATAAATTGTCTCCGTCCTGGACATTTTCACCTTTTTGCAGACTGCCCCAGAACTTCTGCGGAATTGCCGCTTCATTTGCACGATCCACGTCGAACTTCCCGGCGCGGTCGATTTCCATCGTGTAGCCATAGCAAGTGACGTTATGATTTACGCGAAATGCTTTCAGGCGATAGCCATTCATCTCAAATATCTGCTCCGGCTGTGTGATTTCGATGTATTTTATCTGAAATGGCAGTTCCGGCGCAATAACGCGAAGTGAGTTGACTACCCGCTCCAGTCCTTTCGGTCCAATCAGAGTCAACGGTTCCGTGCGGTCTGCATTTCCCATAGTCAGGAGCAGGCCTGGGAGTCCGCTGATGTGGTCGCCGTGGTAATGTGTGAAGCAAATCACATCGATGGGTTTGAAACTCCAGCCTTTTTCTTTTATTGCAATCTGCGTACCTTCTCCGCAGTCAATTAGAAGACTGCTGCCGTTATATCTCACCAGAAGCGAGGTGAGCCAGCGGTACGGGAGGGGCATCATGCCGCCCGTTCCCAACAAACATACGTCTAACATATTTTTTTACCTCTTATCCAGAGCCGTCAGGCAAATGTCCTGCCGGTCCGTTTGTTTTTGATTTTCTTCAGCGTCCGGATATTCGTGCAGACTCTGAATCAGATTTTTATTTTAAATTCGCTTATAATTTCATCGTAGCACTGCTCGCAGAGGTCAAATTCGTCCAGCCGGTTGTCTTTTTCCGAGAAATAGCCCCAGCGCTTGGATACTTCCAGTACGTCCTCGCGGGGAACCCCTTGGATTACCGGAATACTTCTGCCACAGCGGTTGCAGATGATCTTGTCGATTTCTTTTGTTTCTTTTACAGTTGTATGATACTGGCGCATACAATTCCTCCTTGAAGTCTGGTGTGCCTGTGTGGAAAATGTATGGTATCTGACACCCGGGCACCGGATTGATTCATTACGCCTATATTATATCTGGTCAGATGCGCATTTCCCAGTGGGAAGTGTTGGAGCATCTGCCAGTTCATTTCCAACTTCATTTTTCATGCAGCCGCGCCTGGCTTTTGGACAGGCTTCAGGCTCGGTCGCTGCCTGGCTTTTGGACAGGCTTCAGGCTCGGTCGCTGCCTGAAGTTTCGACTTCACAACTCATAAGTATAGCATCTTCCGGCGGGTTTGCATAGAAATTCTTTCGCACACCGTCTTCGGCAAATCCTGCTGCCTTGTAAAAATGTATTGCTGTTTCATTGGAAATACGAACATCCAGCAGCCATCTTGTAATATTCTGCTCGTAACTAAATGCACGCATTTTTTCAAGAAGTCTTACAGCCACCCCCTGCCGGCGATGTTGCGGCGATGTCGCAATTCTGGCGATTTCTCCCTCATCTAACACATAATAAAAAATCACATAGCCAAGGAGTTGTGGCTTGCCTGCATGCTCCGGCGCCGTTGAAGCGCAGGAGCATGGCGGCGCTTGTCTGCTTATAATAGCCCAAATCCGTGCCTGAGGATTTTCAAGCGTATCCCTGATACTTTTTTCACTCCATGGATCCGGAAAGATATCGGATTCCAGCGCTGCAATCTCAGAAATATATTGCTGTTGGTCTTTTTTAATTTCTATTATTTCCATATCTTCTGTCTTTTGGTTTTTCTATATTGCTTCTAGGCTCCATCTTATTATAGCTTCTTAAATATCCTGGATCAGCTCGTCTATTGCTTCTTCACTTGTTGCCCAACTTGTGCAGAAGCGCACTGCCGCATAGTCTTCATCTATCTGTTCCCAAAAACTAAACTGATATTTCTGTGCTAATTTTTCGCGGTCTTTCTTTGACAAGATCGGATACTGCTGGTTCGTGTAAGAATCAAAATACATTTTATATCCTTTTTCAAGAAATGCATTTTTTAACTTCATAGCTAATTTGTCTGCGTGAGCTGCAATTTTGAAATATAAATCGTCTGTAAATAATGTATCAAACTGGATTCCCAGAAGGCGTCCTTTGGCCAGCATTGCTCCACTCTGCTTCATGCAGTAACGAAAATCTTTCTTAAGAGCGGATTTTGTGATTACGACTGCCTCGCCGAAAAGTGCTCCTACCTTCGTTCCCCCAATATAAAATACATCTGTATTTGCTGCAATATCTGCCAGTGTCATGTCTGATTTTTCAGACATTAATCCATATCCCATTCTTGCTCCGTCCATGAATAATGGCAAACCAAGTTCTTTACAGGTTGCGTAAAGTTCCTGTAATTCAGACTTGCTGTAAATTGTTCCATTTTCCGTCGGATGGGAAATGTAGACCATGCCCGGCTGTACGATGTGCTCATGATCTGCGTCATTCCAGTGTGCATCGTAATATGCGCGCACCTGTGATGCTGTAATTTTTCCGTCTTTGCTTGGAAGTGCCAGGACTTTGTGTCCAGTTGCTTCGACCGCGCCTGTTTCATGCACGTTGATATGACCGGTCACTGCTGAAATTACGCCTTGATACGGACGGAGGATCGAGCGGATCACTACATAGTTCGTCTGGGTCCCTCCTACCAGGAAATGTACATCTGCCTCTGGTGCATCACAGGCTTTTTTGATCTTTTCTCTTGCCTGCTTGCAATATTCATCTTCACTATATCCAACCGTCTGCTCCAGATTCGTCGCCATCAGACGTTCCAGAATCTGTGGGCATGCGCCCTCTTCATAATCACACTGAAACTGAATCATTTCTTCGATACCTCTCATGTTGCTTTTTCTATATTATAGTTGCACGAGTTTCCAACATATCTGCTCATGCTTACGCCCCGCGGGGGTTTGATACATTTTTACTGTATAGATTTCGCTTCGCGCTCCTTGCGTTCGCGTTCTGCCTGTGACAGGCGCAGATAATCCGGCTCGTGTTCCATGGCAGTCTCTGTCTTTCCGGCAGCATAATAACGAAGTCCTAATGTTCCTACTGATGCTGCTCTTTGACGGTTCATGTTGGCCGGTGCAAACTGAATGTCTCTGCCTGCTTTTATTTCTTCTGCCAGAATCTCGTCTGTCAATCTCGCACGAAATACCGGCACACCATCTCCCAGGAAAATAATGCGTTTGTCATATTTTTTCAAATGGTCGCCTAATCCTTCGATGCTAATCGCCATCTGATCTTCCAGGACAACCAATTCATTTCCACAAAACTCATAAATTCCGGTGTAAACCTGTCCGCGGCGCGCATCCATGATTGGGCACACGATGGCGTCTGTTCCGCACAGATTGTACGCCAGTCCTTCCAGTGTCGGGATGTGGATCAACGGCTTGTTCATGGCAAGTCCCAGACCTTTCGCTGTGGCGGAGCCGATGCGAAGCCCGGTAAATGAACCCGGTCCGCCGGCAACTGCGATGGCGTCGATCGTTTTCAGGTCAAGCTCGATCATGTCGGATACTGTGTCCAGCATCGGGAGCAGCGTCTGTGAGTGCGTCTTCTTATAGTTCACAGTATATTCCGCGATTACCTGTTCCTCTTCTTCTATCTTTTCAACAACAGCTACGCTGGCTACAAGGCCGGAGCTGTCCAGTGCTAAAATTCGCATATACTTATCCTCCGATAATCAAATCCTTTTTCCAAATTCTTTTCTATCTTAATCTCGGTGAAGTGTTCCGGCAATATTTCCTCGATCAGATTCGCCCACTCGATCAAGCTGACCCCTTCGCCGTAGACATAATCCTCATAACCGATCTCGTCCATCTCTTCCACATCACCGATCCGGTAAACATCAAAATGATAGAACGGCAGGCGCCCTTCATCATACACCTGCACAATTGTAAATGTCGGGCTGCTGACCGGCTCTGTAATGCCAAGTCCGGCGGCCAGTCCTTTTGTAAATACGGTCTTTCCTACGCCCAGATCACCGACAAGCGTGAACACTTGCCCCGGCTTCGCATGCTGCCCCAGTTCATATCCCAGGTCATAAGTATCTTGTTCTTTATTTGACTCTATGATTTTTTCCATCATCATGTCCTCCTTTTGCAAAGCAAAATTTTATACGAGGGCTACCAATGTTACCATCTACAATATTTCAGCAAACAGTAACGCTCTACCAAGATTTAAGTATAGCATATCTTTCATTTCCTTGCCATAGGTGTTGTGTAAGTGATATATTATAGACAATACAGATTCAAATTATATTTTCACAGGAGGATATCACTATGAAATTTACATTTTTTCACAATAACATCAACGTCCTGGATCTGGACAAATCTGTAGAGTTTTACAAAAAAGCTCTCGGACTTGAAGTTACAAAAGAATTCCATGCACCGGACGGAAGCTTCAAACTCGTCTATCTCGGAGACGGCACAACACCACATTCACTGGAGCTGACATGGCTTCGCGACATGGACCGCCCGTATGATCTCGGAGATAACGAATCTCATCTGGCATTCCATGTCGATGACATGGACGCTGCCCTGGCACTTCACAAAGAAATGGATTGCGTGTGTTTCGAAAACCCGGACATGGGAATTTATTTCATCAATGATCCTGACGGCTACTGGGTAGAAATCTGTCCACAGTAGACAATTAAGACAATTCAAAAAGGGACAGGTTAAATTTTAATTGGGGACGGGGTTTTTTTGAAAAAACCCCGTCCCCAATTAAAATTATGCATCATACACATACAATTCGTGTAGTGCTCTTGTTGCGCAGATGTATTGATATCCTTGGTACATTTTGTTGTTACGGTCGCCGCCTACAATAAATACTTGGTCGAATTCTAAGCCTTTTGCCAGATAGTAGGTGGTTACGGTCAGGCCTTTTTTGAATTGTGCGCTGTCGCGGTTGATGTAATGTGATTCTGCGCCTAGTTTATGCATGATTTCTTGAATATGTTCTGCTTCTTTTTCTGTCATGGTGAGGATTGCTGCTGTTTCGTATTCTTCTTCTCTTAATTTCAATTTTTCGCTGATTTCTTTACATGTTTTTTCCAGTGTTTTTATGGCATGTCTTTCGACTGCTTTTCCGTGTCTTGCTACATACTGGATGTCTTTGGATCCGCCGACGGATTTGGCGTATTCTGCGATTTCGCTTGTGTTGCGGTAGCTTTTGTTCATGACGATACGTTTGACCTTTTTTCCAAATATTTTTGGTAAAAATGTGAGAACGTCTTGTTGTTTTCCGGCGATGGTCTGTGCTTTGTCGCCGAGTATTGTCATGTTGCATGAAAACATTTTCGCGAGAAGTACGTACTGTAAATAGGAGTAATCCTGCATCTCATCAATGACGAGATGGCGGATGTTCTTGCGCTGGCCGGCTGCCGTCAGGCTGTATTTTAGATAGAGAATCGGGTAAACATCTTCGTATTCCAGTACGCGGCGCTCTGGCGGCATGTCCGGAAGTGCCGGAAATCCGTAGTCTTCCATGAACCAATTGTATATTTGACAAATGTCTCTGGTTACGTACATATTCATGAATTTTCTGCAAATGATTTCTTGTTCTTCGTCGTTTAGGCTGCGTCCGCGTAAGGTTTCGACTTCGTCGATAAAATAATCCATGACCGCGCCCATTCTATCTAAAAGTGGTGTACCGGTATATTTTTCATAAAAAAATTCCATGATTTCGCTGGCACTTTTGCGAATGCCCTTGAATTCTACATCTTCAAAATCTACCAGCCGGTCTTCCAGCTCGATCAGGAAGCCTTCGATTGCCTGAACGTATTCCACGGACTGCTTCCATTCGTAACGTTTTTGATCTGCATCATCCATTCCTGCGATTTCACGCTCGATTTGATGATACTTGTCTTCACAGTCGGCGGCTATCATTTTGCTATTCCAACCAGTCCCGGCTGAACTACTTTTTGAATTTCTACTTGGATTTTTTCCTTGATTTCCGCCTTGATCTCTATTTTTATTTCTATATATCACATTTTCCTGATTCACAGCATTTCCATATATCGCATTTTCCTGATTGCCAGCATTTCCATATATCACATTTCCCTGCGTTGCAGCATTTCTCCTGAGTTCATGATATGCAAACAGATCAAAACTCATTTCCTGTATATTTTCCTCGCCAAGTTCAGGAAGAATATGGGAAATGTAGTCGGCAAACACGCCGCCTGGCGAGAGGATCAGGATATTTGATGAATTCAGATGCTCTCTGTCATGATACAAAAGATAGGCGATTCGATGTAGCGCAACGGACGTCTTGCCACTGCCTGCCACTCCTTGAATAGCCAGAATCTTGTCCTTCGTGTTGCGGATAATTGCATTTTGTTCCTTCTGGATTGTACGCACAATATTTTTCAGTTTCGTGTCGCTGTTGGCGCCAAGTTCCTGCTTTAAAATGTCATCGTCAATCTTCACATCACTCTCAAATTCATAGATCATCTTGCCGCCACGGATTTTGTACTGCCATTTAGACAGAATCTCTCCATCCATGCGCCCGCCCGGCGCTTCGTAGGACGCCTCGCCTTTGTCGTAGTCATAAAACAGGCTGCTCACCGGGGCTCTCCAGTCGTAAATGAGTGGCAATGCGCCACGCTCTCTTGCAAAATTTCCGATTCCGATGTAAAAATCTTCCGGCTCGTCTTCTCCGTCATAGACGAATTCTACACTTCCGAAAAATGGTGCATCCAGCATACGTTTCAGACGCCGGCGCATTTTCCAGTTCTCCTGATTGGCATTCACCTGCATTTTCAGCGCCTGCTGATTGTCATAGTCCTCATATCCATACTGGTCCATTTCCGTGTAATTGTCCCAGTAATATTCATTCATACTGTTAATGTCCTGGCGTACCGCCTGTATATTTTCATCAATCTCTCCCAGACGTTTTTCTATCAGACCAAGTACCTCCGGCAGAAATTCACTTCCTTTACTCACAATCAATCCTCCAATTTTAATCATTGTAACTGAATTATCATAGCATTATCGGCAAAATATATCCACTTTTCTCGCTTGGAAATCATGGAAAAATCATGGTACATTTTCCCGATGATTGTTTTTTCTGACACAATTTTTAAAAATCATTTTTAAAAATCGAGGGGCTGTAAAAAAAGAATGGTCCCCCAAAAAAGAAAGGACGCATGAAAAACTCTCGTTTTTTTCACACGCCCCTCAATTGAATCAATGTTGGAAGAACATCTCCCATCCGTTATTTAATTTCTGCTGTTTCTACGATGAACTTGACGCTTCCGCTTGCGCCTTCTCTGATCCCGCCATAGTTGGTGTATGTCTTTTCTGCCTCTTTTACTGCCTTGAAATGATTCAGAACATTTGCAAGGTCATCTCCTGCAAGGTCTCCCAGTTTTTCAATTCCTTCTTCGTCGAATGTCTTCATTCCGGCTTCCAGAAGGCTGGCGCCCTGGGCGAGTGTTCCTGCGCCCGTGTTAAGCTGTGTACCAACGGAGCTTAACTGGCTTGTTCCGGTGCTGAGTGTAGCCGCCCCCTGGGCAAGCTGGCTGATGGCTGACTGGAGTTTGCCGCCGATTTCGGCCATATCCGGCATGTCAGAAAGGCTGTCAGATAAAGCCGTAAACTGAGTCACTAAATCCGCAAGAGCCTTCTGGGCTGTAGTCGTATCCACCTGCATGGCCTTTACTTCTGCCAGCGCATTTACCGCCTGGTCTATCGCTGTCTTAGCGCCAGACGCATTCGTAAGGGAAATATTCATGCTGTCACATTCTTTTTCAGCTGAACTTGATGTACCACTGGCTGTATTTACTGCATTTTCCAATTCTTCTTGTTGTTCCGATGTCAGCGATTTATAACTTTCTGTTTCTTTTAAACGATCCATGACATCCTTCTTTGTAGATGCTTCCGTTTCGGAAATTGCTGTATTTACTGCATTTTTTGCTTTTTCTTTCGCCTGATTCGACGCTTCTGTCTCCAAATCTGTAACGTTGATTTTATCCAGTTCGCTCTTGGCAGTGGTTACATTCTCACTGATTGTATTTACATACTCCGCCAGTGTTGTGACACTTCCAAGCTCCTGCTGTAATATTCCAAGATCTTTCTGAATCTGTGTAACTGCCTGCGCAGTCGTATCATCACTGCCTGCTGCGCTTAAGCTGCCCATGAGTGTAGTTACTTGTTCATCCAGTTCACTCAAACCTTCCGCCAGTGCCTGTGCTCCCGCATCCACCTGTGAAACGCCGCTTGTATACTGACTTAAATAATCCTGCAGTGTTCCGGCTCCGGTGCTCAATTGTCCCATGGCATCCACCAGTTCATCGGAAGCATCGGTCATTTCTTTTACGCCATCAATCATGTCATTGACATCGTCAAGGTCACCGTCCTTCATATCGCTAAGCCCACATGTGGAAATTGCAGTCGCTGTGAAATCCAGTTCAAAGTTTTCCACATCCGCGGTTATTTCCACATAGTCTTTCAGGTCAATATCTTTTGTTGCCTCGTAATCTTTCAACTCCAAACTGTCTGCAAGTCCTGGAAATGCGGTTCCGATCACAATGCTCTGATTCTGGTCTGCCATGACTTTTCCACCGGAAACTTTCACATTTTTAAACTTATCCCCAGGAAGCATGATCATGGACGCTGCAAGAAATGGAACTTTTACTTCTACGTCTTTACCATCGATATTCACCGTCCGGCTCTCATTATTCGTATAGTCAAACCGAATTTTCACCTTGCCGCTTTTTCCTGCCAGATCTTCCGGCTTAATTTCCTTGCCGTCCAGATAATAGGTTACTTTTGTAGTCACCGGAAGCTGCTGATTGGAAGTACCTTCATAGGAAATGTCTTCCCCTTTGTTCTCCCATGTGATAGTTCCGTCTGCATTTTGCGTATATTCTTCGTCTCCTTCCGTGTTTTTAATGTCTTTCAAATTGGAAAAATCGATGATCTCACCGTCACCATTCCGGCGCAGCCAGTCTTTGACCGTAATCTTCTTAACTGAACCGTCTGCATTTGCATCGACATAAACTGTTTCTGTCTTATCTTTCCATTCACCTGCATCCTCGTCACTGGATGTCTCTGCTGTCTCGTCACTGGATGTCTCTGCTGTCACGTCATTGGATGCCTTTACTGCTGCGTCATTGGATGTCTCTGCCGGCGCGGTATCTCCAGATTTTTCTGCCGCCTGTGCGACACTTATATTGCCTGCTGCCGGAAGTGCTGACGGCGCTATCATAGACAACGTCAGCGCACCTGCTAATAATATCATTACAACTGGTCGTTTCATATTCTCCTCCTTCTGATTCTCATCTTTCTAACATTCCTTATTCATTTTTCCAGCATACTGTTTCAAGATTTCTACGAATCTCTATTCTACATTTTTTAATGCTTCATCCATTGGATCACTATTCTACATTTTTCAATGCTTCATCCATTGGATCACTATTCCACATTTTTCAACGCTTCATCCATTGGAACTTTTCGGATCCTTCGATATTCAATTGCTGCCACAACGGCATATGCCGCCACGCCGATCACAAACATTTCCACGAAAATCTTCGGATCTATGTAAAATGTAATCCAGCCGGTAATGCTTGTCAGCATCATTTCCCGGAACAGAATCTGCATGATTTCCAGCTCCAATGGCAGGCTGATCAAGATGAACAGCACGACCACGATAGACGTGGACATAATGTACAGCCGGCTGATTTCGCCGTTTGTATATCCCAGGATTTTTGCCATGGAAATAGACTGCGCATTTTTCTCGATGATGATCTTGGACAGGAGATAAATCAATACGAGGAAAATGATCACGGAAAATCCGTCCATCAGATTCATCATACTTCCCATGGACACGTCGAGCTGTCTGGAAATCTTGGTCAGATCCTCAACATCAATGGTGGAACCGATATATTTTTCGTCAATATCTGTAATTTCAGAATCAGAGAAATATCCGCTGAAGCTGTCTTTGTCCATATCAAATGTTTTGTTGAGTTCCTGTATTGGCATAAATATGGAGAGTGAACCTACGTAATCATATACACCTGCAACTTTAAACTTGTATTTTTTATTTTCATACTTTTCCTTTAAAGTAATTATGTCACCTTTTTTCAGACTAAATTTTTCTGCATAGCCAGAGGAGAGGTATACCTCAGGGATATTCTCCACATTTTTCACATCTGTATCAGATGCGGAATCTGATGTTTTCCACTTAATGTTGATATATTTACTATTGTTTTCCACACCGTAGAGGATAATTTCCTCACTCTTATATTTTCCAGGAAGGGTGTTCAGTGAATAGGCGCTGAATTTTTCTGCATCCGGATTTTCTGTCTCTACTGCCTGACTGAACATCATCATGGACACCATCTGCTCAAGCTTACTGTCTCCACCTGCCATGCTCGCCGGCATCTGCAGCATGTACTGATATTTGCTGAGCATGCCATTTTCCATTTCCACTTGATAATGGTCCAGCACAGATGGAAGCATCAGTCCGAACATCAACAACATATTTGCAAAAATAATTCCCACAAACAATACTGCGTAGTTACTCATATTCTGAAGGATCACACGTATCCGGAATCTGTGGAAAAAGCCAAGATGCTCACTCAACGGCAATGCATGTTTCTGTTTACGTCTGCTTAAGTCCCTTCTCAGGAACTTCAGTGGTGATAGTTTTAATTTGTACCACAGCAGCACAGAATTCACCACAAGCATAATGAGGATCGGCACTACCGTTGTCAGAAGAAATGCTTCCGCGTTCCAAATGGTCACGTAGGTCGGCAGGCTGTAGCTTCCATAGTAAAGTCCCGCGCAATAATCTTTTCCTACCGTATAGCCGATAATATTTCCAATAATCGCTCCGATAAATGTGACAAATACCGGGGCTGCCATGTAATGCCGGATCAATTCACCTCTTGTATAGCCGGATGCCCGCAAGGTGCCGATTACATTTGCCTCTTTTCGGATCGTGTTGTTAGTAGTGATTGCAAAGACAAATGCCATGATCACGATGATGATATAAAGAAGCACGATCATCATCGAACGGTCACCGCCCATATCATCCCCAGTGAAAATGATTGCCTGGTTCGTGTATCTTGGGACAAATTCTTCCAGTGTCACTTCTTTTGCCACATCTTCCATCAGATCTTCCGAAATGTCTTTTTCTGCCTTTTCATTTTTGGGCTCAGTATTGTATTTCCATGCGTAGCTGTAATTCAACTGATCGGCCTTGTAGCTGTCGAACTCCTCTGGACACACTACCGACACGCCAAATTTTACCGAGTCAAACATGGAATCATTATTATTGGAAAACAAGGCGCTGTAATCTGAAAGCGCCACAAGACCGGTAATCTTCCATGTATGTCCGCCACTTTCAATCTCATCACCCACGCTCAGATCATTATTGTCTGCATACATACGGTCAATACCGATTTCTCCCGGTTTTTCAGGCATTTTCCCCTTCATCAGGCACACCTTATTGACCTCATCACGATTCTTGAAAATGCGCATTGTACTTCCATTTGTTAAAGCTTCCTCTACATAATAATTCTCGTACAATTTGATGCCCAGATCTTCGATATCCTGAATCTGAGCATTGTTCATTTTCTTTTCTGTCCGGAAATGTCCATTTTCAATGTTATATTTCTCAAAGCTTTCCTCGTACGCCTGGATCATACTTCCATCGGCCACCAGAAATCCTGATACCATTCCGATCGTCAGCGTCATCAAGATAAAAATGACCAGATATTTTCCAAATTCTCCACGAAGCTCCCGGAACAGACGTTTATTTAACGGGCTTCTCATCACGCGTCCTCCTTACCACTCCAGCTCTCTCGCCGGAATCTTCTTCTCATTGCGGTAACTTTTTCTCACCGCACCGTCACGGAGACGAATCACGATGTCCGCCATGTCTTTGATTGCGTCATTGTGTGTGACCATAATGACCGTGTTACCGTACTTCTGGTTGACACGCTCGATCAGCTCCAGAATATCCTTGGACGTGTTATAATCCAAAGCTCCCGTCGGCTCATCGCAGAGCAAAATATCCGGATTTTTGACAATTGCCCTTCCGATTGCCGTTCTCTGCTGCTGCCCGCCCGACAACTGGTTCGGTAACTTTTTCCTGTGTTCATAAAGTCCCAGCGTCTGTAACAATTCATCAACATCCAGCGGTCTGTCACTTAGATAAGCCCCAACCTCAATATTTTCCCGGACAGTCAGATTCGGAATCAGATTGTACATCTGAAACACATAGCCCAGATGCTTTCTCCGATATGCCGTCAGTTTTTTCTCATTCATATCGGCCATGCGCTCACCTCCGATGGAAATGTATCCCGCATCCGCATCATCAATTCCACCGATAATATTTAACAGTGTAGACTTTCCCGAACCAGACGGTCCAAGTAATACACAAATGTCACCCTTCTCTATAGAAAAATCCACACCCCGCAGCACCTCCACACGGTTCGAATCACTGCCAAAACTCTTTTTCAGATTATTGATCTCAATAAACATATATTGTTTCCTCACTCCCTGTAGTTAGTTTAATGCAACTACATTTTACCACAGAATCAAAATGCAAAAATAGAAAGGCATGAAAAAACGGTGCGCCTATTGAGAACTTTTATCAATAATTCAAAAATGCCTCGGCATTCTTGCTGCGAGGTGCGCGTCATGCAATTGCATGACATACTTCTACTGCGCACCTCTGCAAGTCTACACTCCGTTTCGGTCGGCGCAAAACCATTGTCCACCGGACAATGTGCGCCCTGCCGGAGGCTATATCAGCTGGGAAATTGTAGATGAAAATGATGCAATTTAAGGGAAATGAAAAAGGGACAGGTTGAAGTTTAATTGGGGACGGGGTTTTTTTGAAAACAATGTCATTAAGTTAAGGATTTTAGTAGTGTGAAAAGTAGTTTTTTACTTTTTGCACTACTTTTTTTGCCTAAAAGCTTGACAAAACTTCACAAAAGTGTGGCGAAGCCATTTGAATATATTCTTTTTTAGGAGGTTCAAATGGCAAATATTTCTTTTATTGTAAAGCAAAAACTGGAGTCTGCTATAAAAATATTATGCAGAGATTTTTCATCACACGTAAAGCGTCCGGGAAAAGACTTTTCTAGGAATCGTAAACTTCCATTTGAAGAGGTGATTCGATTCCTTCTCCCTCTGCAAGGACAATGTATGGATCAGGAATTATTCCGTCACTTTTCAAAGAAACCACTCTTCTTTTCAACAGACTATTCGGGTATTCCGCATAGTTCCGCTATGATTCAGGCTCGGCAAAAACTTTCAGATTCTGCAATGCCGGCCTTGTTCCATTCGTTTACAGAGACTTGTAAAAAAGGTGCGCTTTTCCAGGGTTACCAACTTCTGGCAATAGATGGTTCCCAGTTTTCTGTCCCGGAAAATCTAAAAGAACCACTATGCTGGCGTAAGATACCCAATATCTCAAAGGGAAGAAATGTGATACATTTAAATGCTATGTACCATCTTCAGAGTGGTATTTTTGAAGATGTCGTTTTTCAGCCAATCTGTGAATGTAATGAGCATAAAGCCCTGGCTCAAATGGTAGACCGCCGGTCTTCTGCGTTTCCTGCTATTTTTATGGCTGATCGGGGATACGAAAGTTATAATACTTTCGCCCATATAGAACAAAAAGGGGATAAATACGTGGTTCGGGGAAGAGAATCAGGTACAGGTATCTGTTCTGGTCTGAATCTTCCTGATACAGAAGAATACGATATCGAAAAAGAACTTTATATCTGTAAAAAACATAGCAAAAAAGTAAAAACAAACCCACGAAAATATAAACGAATTCGCAGTGATGCAACATTTGATTTTTTCACAGACGATTGTGAGGAATATCGATTAAATCTTAGAATTGTAAAAATAAAACTCTCTGAAACCACAACTGAAGTACTGTTTACAAATCTTTCTAAAGAGAAATTTTCGGCAGATGATTTAAAACGGTTATATCATATGCGCTGGGGAATTGAAACTGCATTTGACCAGTTAAAATATGCGCTTGGCGCTGCATCTGTTCATTCTAAGAACTCAGAATTAATCATACAAGAATTGTATGGAAAGCTAATTATGTTCAATTTTTGTAAAACTATAGTTGGTGGAATTGCGGTAAAACAGCAGGAATACTGGAAATATGAATATAAATTGAATATAAAAATGGCAATGTGTATTTGTAGAGAATTCTGGTGCTCCCAGACTTTAGCAGCACCAGAGGTTGAAAAAATGTTGCTGAACTATCTTGTCCCCATAAGGGATAACCGGACTTTTCCACGAGATACGGTTAAAAAGTCAGCAATAGCATTCAATAGTAGGATAGCATAAGATTGTAAAAATGAAAATAGGAACCATGAGAAAGCAGGGATTTTTCGCTGCTTACTTGTAGTATCCTTGAAAAACAAGAAGCCTTGACAATCCATAAAAAAGAAGTGTCAAAGCCTCAATAATTACAATTTTATCCTTAACTTAATGACATTGTTTTTGAAAAAACCCCGTCCCCAATTAAATTGTTTTAAATACTTACACATCTTTCATGGTGAGTTGTATTCTTTTTTTCTTTAAGTCTACGCTCATGACTTTGACGTCTACGATGTCTCCTACGCTGACGACTTCTAATGGATGTTTGATGAATTTTTTGTTTGTCATCTGGGATATGTGTACAAGTCCGTCCTGGTGGACTCCGATGTCTACAAATGCTCCAAAGTCGATTACGTTTCGGACGGTTCCTTTTAAGATCATGCCTTCTTTTAAATCTTTCATTTCCAGGACGTCTGTGCGGAGGATTGGTTTTGGCATCTCGTCTCGTGGGTCGCGTCCTGGTTTTTCCAGTTCTTTTACGATGTCGCGCAGTGTGATTTCTCCGATTTCCAATTCTTCTGCGAGTTTTTTGTAGTCTTTGATGGTGAGGGATAAGCCTGCCAGTTTACCGGCGCAGATATCTTCGGTGGTAAATCCTTGTTTTTTCAGGAGTTTTTCTGCTGCCTCATAGCTTTCTGGATGTACGCTTGTTGTGTCCAGTGGATTTTTTCCATTTTGAATGCGTAAGAATCCGGCGCATTGTTCAAATGCTTTTGGTCCTAATTTTGCTACTTTTAGGAGTTGCTTTCTTGTCTCGAATCTTCCTTGTTCTTCCCGGTATGCCACAATATTTTTCGCTATGGCTGAGGTAATGCCGGATATGTAGGAAAGAAGTGGTGCGGAAGCTGTGTTCAGGTCTACGCCTACGCGGTTTACACAAGATTCTACGACTCCGGACAATGTATCATTTAACTTTTTCTGGTTCATGTCGTGCTGGTACTGACCGACTCCGATGGATTTCGGATCGATTTTTACTAGTTCTGCCAGTGGGTCCTGCAGTCTTCTTGCGATGGACGCTGCGCTTCTCTGTCCAACATCAAAGTTCGGGAATTCTTCGGTTGCAAGTTTACTTGCAGAATATACGGAAGCTCCCGCCTCATTTACGATGATGTACTGTACTTTCTGTGGAATTTCTTTCAGAAGGTCTACAATGATCATCTCGGACTCGCGTGAAGCCGTTCCGTTTCCAACGGAAATAAGGCTGATATTATATTTTGCAATGAGTTTTTTTAACGTGTCTTTTGCAGCCTGGATTTTCTGTGGTGTCGTCGGTGCTGTAGGGTAAATGACGGTAGTGTCTACAACTTTTCCGGTTGGGTCTACGACAGCCAGTTTGCAGCCGGTACGGAATGCCGGATCCCAGCCAAGAACTGTGTGTCCCACGATTGGAGGCTGCATCAGAAGCTGTTCTAAATTCTTGCCAAATACTTCGATGGCTCCATCTTCTGCTTTTTCGGTCAATTCACCTCGGATTTCGCGCTCGATTGCCGGAGCAATGAGTCGCTTGTAGCTGTCTTCGATTGCTTCTTTGAGAATCTGTGTTGTACTCAGGTTTTCACCATGGATAATTTTCTTTTCCAGATACCGGAGAATGTCCTCCTGCGGTGCCTCGATTTTCACGGTCAGGAATTTTTCTTTCTCGCCACGGTTTAGTGCCAGCGTGCGATATCCAGCCAGACGGTTCACCGGCTCATCGAATTCATAATAATTCTCATAAACAGACTCTGCCTTCTCGTCTTTTGCACTGGAAATGATATGTCCTTTCTGCATCGTCTGCTTCCGGATCCAGCTTCTATAATCCGCCTCATCGGAAATATTCTCAGCGATAATATCTCTGGCACCTTCCAACGCTTCCTGTACATTTGCCACGCCTTTTTCTTCATTTATATATTGCTTTGCAACTTCCTCTAAAGACTCTTTTGTCTTCTGCAGCATGATCAGTGTGGACAAAGGCTCCAGTCCTTTTTCTTTTGCGATGGTCGCGCGAGTCCGTCTCTTTGGCCGATACGGACGATACAGGTCTTCTACAACAACCTGCGTCTGTGCTTCCAGAATCTGCTTTTTCAGTTCTTCAGTAAGTTTTCCCTGCTCTTCGATGGACGCTAATACCTGTTCTTTCTTTTCTTCCAGATTGCGCAGGTAAACGAGTCTTTCATATAATTTACGGAGCTGTTCATCATCCAGCGTTCCGGTTGCTTCTTTTCGATATCTGGCAATAAATGGAATTGTGTTTCCCTCGTCGATCAGCTTCACCGCTGCCTCGACCTGCCAGAGTTTCACACCGAGTTCTTCTGTTATCTTCTGATTAATATCCATATATAGTATCCTTTCTCCATTATCGTGATGCCTGTATCAAAAAGCAGCATCATATTGCATTATTATACTCGAACTACTTTTTATTTACAACATTTTCAAAAATCCTTGGCGCACCCCTTAACGCATCTTCCTATTCTGTATTCACGTTTTGCTGAAATATTTGCTGAAACATATTTTCACATTTTGCTGAAATATTGGCTGGAACATATTTTCACATTTTGCTGAAATATTTGCTGAAAAACATTTTCGCATTTTTTTAGAAAAGCTTTGTAGAAGCAGTTTGTATAAAAAGTTCCTATAAAAAGTGTATAAACAGAGTCTGCTCTGTTTTCTTGATAATTTTCTCCTTCTATGTTATACTACGCATAGAATCAAACCGAAGGGATTTTTAAGAAAATGAGTGAAATATTATCGAAGCAGCAACTGAAGTCAAAAGAGACGAAAGCTAAGATCTTCCGGGCTGCAAAACACATTTTGCAGAAGCACGGATACGAAGCGCTCTCTATCAAAAATATCTGTGAAGAAGCCGGCGTTTCTAACGGAAGTTTTTATCATCATTTTAAGACTAAAGATGATCTGCTTTCCTACTATATTGAAGAGCAGCCGAATATTAACCCAGATCTTCTTGATATACCAAAGAGTGCTGATGAAGTTAAATCTGCCATTGTATATGTCTACCTGAATTATGTGCATTATTGCCAGGAACTCGGCGTTGAATTTATGGCGAATTATTATACTCCGAAAAACCAGTCTCTGAACCCATTGATCCGTACCGAACGTCCGTACCCAATCGTGACTGTACACAATTATCTGCAGAAATGTATCGGTGCCGGAATCATTTCCCCGAATCAGGATATTGAGGATATCACGACAGATATTCGTATGATCGTTATTGGAAATGTTTTCGAATGGTGCCTGAAAGAGGGGAACGCAGATTTTGAGGGAAATATGAAACGTTCCCTGGAATCTTATATGAATGGAGTCTTCTAACAACTGATGTTGTACGAAAAATACAAATGTTTCAAAAGCATTTAAACATTTTATTGAAAATAAGCATTTTGTTGCAGTGAACTTTATTTGCAGACATAAAAAGAACCTTTAAGTGAGCGTTCTTAAAGGTTCTTTCTATTTTAGAAGGGAAATGGCATTTCTTAATGCCAACAATAATATCTTTATGTTTGTATTATAGTCCAGGTTGCAAAAAAAATCCAATTGCTTATTATTATATAGCAGGTAACTTATAGATTTTATCTATATTTTTAAAATACTCTTGTTTTTCTGGTCTAAATGAACTACAACTATCATCGAGATCCCACTACGAAACAATGATTGAATTCAAGGATTTTCAAATATTAAGCAGGACATTCCGGCAATATAATGATACACTAGAATTATATCAGCTGGGAGATGACTCCCACCTCTATAGGTTGTGAAAAAAACTGGTATCAGTGGTGGGAGTCAATCCCCCAGCTGATATAGCCTCCGGCAGGATTGCAGCGGTGCGCAGTAGAAGTATGTCATGCAATTGCATGACGCGCACCTCGCAGCAAGAATGCTGAGGCATTCTTGAATTCAAACACAAAAGATTAGGTGGAGGAACGACTATGTATGCATTTATCGTAAATCCGAATTCCAGATCCGGCCTCGGCTTTAAGATCTGGGAACAATTAGAACTTATATTAAAAGAAAGACATATCGATTATCAGATTTATTTCACCAGACGTCCGGGACACGGTACCAAGCTTGCTGCGCAAATCTGTGACACCGATGCTGATACGCTGGTCGTTCTTGGCGGAGATGGCACTATCGGCGAAGTTGTTAACGGAATTCGTGATCTCGCAAAGCTGACCCTGGCTTATATCCCGATTGGCTCTGGAAATGATTTTGCCAGGTCTATGAAGCTGACAAAAGATCCGACGAAAGCCCTCTTACATATCTTAAATCCCACAGACTACGCGTACATTAATGTGGGGCTTTTGAAAACACCACAACTAGAGAAACGCTACGCCGTCAGTTCCGGAATCGGTTTTGATGCAGATGTGTGCTACCACAATAATCTGTCTTCGAAACTGAAGCATTTCCTGAATAAATGTAAACTTGGGAAGCTTTCCTATACTGCCATTGCGCTCCATTTGCTTTTGACTTCCAATCCAAAATCCATGCGGATTACACTGGATGATCAAAAGCCGATTACATTTCCAAAAGTGTATTTTATTGCAGCTATGAACCAGAGATACGAGGGTGGCGGCTTTGAATTCTGTCCGAAAGCGGATCCCAAAGACGATCTGCTGGATATTATTGTCGTGTCTGGCTTAAGTAAATTCAAGATTCTCTGCCTGCTGCCGACCGCATATAAGGGAAAGCACACGAAATTTAAAGGAATCTATACCTACCAGTGCAAAAGTGCTAAAATTGAAAGCGTACAGGTTCTGCCTGTCCACACAGATGGTGAGGCTAATCTTCGCTCCGACACCGCTACATTTGCCTTGGAGCCGGACCGGATCCGATTCATCCTCTCTTAATGATATGAAACAATAAAGGAGGCATTTTTTCATGCATGTTGTCATCATACTGTTGATTCTTTTCATATTATTATATTGTTTTGCGATTTTCCCGGAAATGTCCAGACAAAAGCGCATGAAAGCATTTCATGGAATTATGTTCGCCCACAGAGGACTTCACAGTAAGACTCACGGAATTCCGGAAAATTCCATGTCAGCTTTTCGCGCCGCAATTCAAAAAAATTACGGAATTGAGCTGGATCTTCATCTGACACGCGACGGTGAGCTGGTCGTCTTCCACGACGATAACCTGAAACGTGTCTGCGGACGGCCGGAACGTCCGGAGGATCTGACTGCTGCGGAGCTGACAAAATGTACGCTTCTTGGTACGAAAGAACATATCCCACTGTTTCGCGATGTGCTTGCACTCGTAAATGACCAGGTTCCACTCCTTGTAGAGTTAAAAATTCCGGAACGAAACATGCAGATTTGCCAAAAAGCATACGAAATGCTACGCTCTTACCACGGCGCATTTCTTCTTGAATCCTTTAATTCCGAAGGTCTGTACTGGTTCCGGAAAAATGCTCCGGAAGTTCTAAGAGGACAATTATCTTCCAGACTGACAAAGGAGAAATCCGATGTATCCTGGTTTTTACGGTTCTTTGTGGAAAATCTGTGGTGTAATTTTCTTGGGCGCCCGGACTTTATTGCTTATAAATTAACTGACCTGCCCAAACTCACGGTGACATTGCTGCGCATTTTCTCCGGAACAACCATCGCAGTGTGGACACTTCGCACAAAAGACGCTATCCACGAGGGGAAACAGGAATACGATATTCAGATTTTTGAAAATCCGGTAAAAATTATTAACAAATAGTGAACTTCCTTGTTGCACAGATGATTTCATGTTATAATCCGTTTGAAACAAAAGAATGTAACCTGATTAAGATTTATCCGTTTGAAACAAAAGAACGTAACCTGATTAAGATTTATTCGTTTGAAAAGGGGATTCATATGAAAGCGATATCCAAAATGAAATCGTTGATTCTGAAGTACCGGCATGCATGGGTTCTGTTATATGGTCTGATTTATATGCCATGGTTCTGCTACCTGGAAAAGCGTCAGACAATCCACTATCTCATCCACTCACCACTGGATGATTATATCCCATTTGTCGAGTACTTTATTATTCCATACTTATTATGGTTCGTATTTCTCGCCGTAACCGGTGCATACTTTTTCTTTACGAACCGCAGAGACTTTTACCGGCTGGCAGCATTTCTGTGCAGCGGTATGACCATTTTCCTCATTGTCTGTACCATTTTCCCAAATGGACTGAACCTGCGTCCAGTCACATTTCCACGGGAAAATATCTTCACGGATTTGGTGCGAATGATATATTCGATGGATACCCCGACCAATGTGCTGCCGAGTATTCACGTTTATAACTCCATCGGAGCTATGGCAGCAATTGCCCACAGCACATCCCTGAAAAAGCACCGCGGAGTTCAGATTGGTTCCTATGTACTTGGAATTTTGATTATTTTCTCTACAGTATTTTTGAAACAGCATTCCATCACAGATGTGATTGCTGCCCTCGCAATGGCATGTATGATTTATCCATTTGTATATGCAATACAGGAAAAGAAAGAGACAAAACTTTCACAGCAATTGATTTAATATTTGGTTAAAACAGGAGATGTCTCCTGTTTGATATACACACGAAAGAAGGGGTAGAACAAATATGAGAGCAGAATTTACAGATGATCTGATTACCGGAAACGAATTAATCGATTCACAGCACGAAGAATTAATCGATCGAATCAACAAACTCCTCGACAGTTGTGAAGCAGGCGAAGGAAAAATAAGTGCAATAAAGATGTTAGACTACCTTGCCAAGTACACAGACACACACTTTGGCGATGAAGAAGCACTTCAGAAAGAAGTCTGTTATCCGGATTACGACAAACACCATGCAAAACACGAAGAATTCAAACAGACGATTCAAGAGTTGAATGAGATGCTCCAGGAAGAAGAAGGTCCTTCCGATGCATTCGTTCAGAAGGTAGAAGAACATGTAGTAAAGTGGTTCTATCGCCACATCAGCAGTTTTGACCGTTCCGTTGCAGAATATATTAATATGCGCGAAAATGGCGGAAGATTATAATCAGGATTCACACATGGATCTTAAATATATGTAACCTCAAATCGTATTCCTTGAAAAAGGAATACGATTTTTTTGTACAATTAAGACAATTTTAATTGGGACAGGTTAAATTTTAATTGGGGACGGGGTTTTTTTGAAAAAACCCCGTCCCCAATTAAAATTATATCAATTTCATATACTTTTCGAACGCTGACGGGATGGGATACTCTTTTTGAATTTCTTCTGGGTGAATGAAAAGATATTTCTTGTTGTTTGTTTTTTCCAATTCGTCTACGCGTATATCATATCCGATCATCTGCCATTCGATGTGGCTGAAAATGTGTTTTGCTGCGGGCAATTTTTTTATGTGAATCGGCATGAGTCCAATCTCTTTGCAATACTGTGTTATCTCTTTTTTGTTCAAGTGTTCTTCTATGTTCGGGAGTTCGTAAAGTCCTGCCAGAAGTCCTTTTGCTGGTCGTTTGCAAATAGCAATCTTATCTTCATCTCGCAAGATGAACACTGTCTTTTTTTCGATTCGTCTTGCTTTTGCTTTTTCTTTTACTGGAAGTTCCTGGATTTTTCCTTGTATTCTTGCCTGGCAAAATGGTGCTGCCGGACATTCTTCGCATTTGGGTTCTCCATTTGGAACGCACACAATTGCGCCGAGTTCAATGAGTCCCTGGTTAAAATCTCCTGCGCAATCTTTTGGAATAACTTTTTTAAGTTTTTCTTCGATTTGTTTTCTTGTGCTTTGCTTCATGATGTCGCTGTCGTCTGCAGTGATTCTTGTTATAACGCGCAGAACGTTGCCGTCTACCGCTGGATACGGAAGTCCGAAGGAAAATGAACTGATTGCTCCGGCAGTGTAATTGCCAATGCCGGTGAGTGACTGAATTTCTTCATATGTCTTTGGAAATGTCCCATTGTAATCTACCATGATCTGTCTGGCTGCTTTTTGCATATTCCGGACACGGTTGTAATATCCAAGGCCTTCCCATAATTTTAAGAGCTTGTCTTCTTCAACATTTGCCAGAGCATTTACATTCGGAAGTGCTTCCATGAACCTTGCATAATAGCGCTTTACTGCTTCTACTCGTGTCTGCTGAAGCATTATTTCTGAAACCCAGATTCGATATGGGTCTGTGGTGTGACGCCATGGAAGATCTCTTCGTGCTTTTTGATACCATGGTACCAGCACCTGGCTCAGTTCATACAATTCCGGGTTTTCTAATATTACCGGGACTGGATCTTGTATCCGGATTTCATCTTCTCTGACCGAACAATCGTAAGCAACTACATGTACTCCGGCTTCTGCTGCCTCTTTAAGTGCTTCTTTAAATTCCGGATGTGTGTCCATGTTCGGCGTAAAATAACGCACGCCAGACATTTGTATTACAAAAAACACATAGCATTCGTAACCTTTTTTTAATGCTTCTTTTAGTTCATGGACATGCTTTACCGCGCGCTCGCTTGGGGCATCCGGAAATCGCACAACACCATTTTCTTCTAATGTTACACCTTTGACTTCAATCAAAACTTTTCGATTCTGGGCTTCTACATAGAGATCGATCCTTGATTTTCCATATGTGTACTCCGGCTGAATTTTTGTGATACCATGAATTCGATCACTCTGGTTGTGCAGATTGTGATTCCATTTTTCCTGTTCCAGCCATTCTTTTACGATTTTATTGGGGATCTGGGAGTCCATATTAATCAGCCTATCCCCTTTTCTTACAGCAATCAAGTCCCAGCGCGTCTTACGTTTTTTCCCAATATTCGTAGATTTTGAACTAACCGCCGTCTGCATTTCACCTTGTAAAAATTCATTATCTGACAACCAGTCTTCGGCTTCCTGCTGGCTGTCCTGGACATAGACTTCTGCCCCTGGTACCAGCAGTTCCGCACATCGTCCGGTATTCTTTACATGAACTGTCTCTTCTGCGCCTTCAATCTCTATTTTTGCAATAAATCGGTTCGGACGGCTGATAAAATGTCCTACTCGGATATTCTGATATTTCATATATTTCCCTTTCCCAATTATTTCCTGAAAGTAGCACTTTCCCAAAAGAAAGCCTGAGTATATTAACTCAGACTTTCTTCATTCGTACGATTTTCTTTCTCTTCCTGCTCCAGGACACACGTCTGGATTGCCTCGTTGAGTGACAACATCTTGTCATCTAACGAAGATACCATCTCCGCACATTCCCGCAACTCCCGGCTGATGTAATCCGGTGCATTTCCCTCAAATTTATAATATATCTTATGTTCCAGACTTGCCCAGAAATCCATGGCAATGGTCCGAATCTGTATCTCAACTTTTGTATCAACAACACTGTCAGACAAGAAAATCGGCACAGACACCAGCATATGATAACTCTTATATCCACTTTCTTTCGGGTTCTTGATATAATCTTTGATGGACAGAACCTTCAAGTCGCTCTGATTACCAATCATCTCTGCAAGACGATAAATGTCTGATGTAAAGGAACAAATGAGCCGCACACCTGCAATATCGTTGATATACTTTACCATATTCTCTATGGAAGTCTCATATCCGTAACGTTTCAGTTTCTTTACGATACTCTCTGCTGTCTTTACTCTTGTCTTAATATGTTCAATCGGATTATACTGATGAACATGTTGAAATTCATCATTCAATATCTCCAGTTTTGTTCCGACTTCTTTTAATGCCGACTGGTATAAGAACATAACCGTTTTCCAACTATCGACATCTTCATAATTCTTTATTACACGATCCATATTTCACTTCTCCTCTCCATATTGAAGAGAAAAATTCGTACTTGTTTATTATAACACACTCCACTTCACTTGTGGGTCTGTTCACGAAAACTTAATAAATGATATTCGGGGCTGAAGACTCCCCTCTATGATATCCACTGGTTTTTCTTAATATTCAATTCCTTCTCTTGCTGTAATTCCCTGATCATATGGATGTTTGACTTTTCGGATCTCGGTTACATAATCAGCAAGCTCCAGCACTTTATCTGAGACAACATGACCGGTCAGCACAATTTCCAGACCACGTGGTTTGTGCTCCAGAAATTCAACAAGCTTTTCTTCACTTAATACGCCCAGCTGCACTGCACATAATATTTCGTCCAGTACCAGTACATCAAATGGACCGCAAAATTTTATAATCTCATCCAGTGCTTTATTGTTATAATGCTTTAATCTTGCTTTTTCGTCTGCATTCATCTTGCTAACGAACTTCACACGATCTTTTCCCGGCAGACAGGTCACATTCGGGATCTGCTCCAAAATAACACGTTCACTGGAAGAGTTGTCTTTTAAAAACTGGAACATCAGAACATCCAGACCACTTCCTGCCGCACGCAGCACTAATCCCATAGCCGCTGTCGTTTTTCCTTTTCCGTCTCCGTAATATACATGTATCCTTCCAGTTCCTATCATCTACAATTCTCCATTTCTTATTTCAAATTTGCCATAAATAATTCGTAAAAATCATCTTCTCCGGCAAGCATTGGTGAATTTTCTCCCCCACCATTCGTACTTCTTTTCATAGCAGCATGGAATTCCTCTCCTGCGCAAATAATATCCATTTCATAAATTTCATATCCCAGCTCCTGACAGACTCTGCAAAATGCACTAAGCGGTTCTTTTTCCTTCTTTGTGTTCTTAAGCCGTTCCTTAAGTTCTGGTTCTTTTAACGCCCGGTTCTGTAATTCATCTAACATATCTATTACATTTGCCATATTATTTTACATCCACTTTCTTACAAATGTCCTGGAGGCAGCATTTATCGCAATAAGGTTTTGTTCTGGCTGTACATACTTCTCTTCCATGGTTAACCAGTCTGTGGCAGAAGCTGTTTCCTTCTTCTGGTGGTATAATCTTCCACAATGCCATCTCTACTTTTTTCGGATCTTTCATCTTGTCTACAAGTCCGATTCGATTACATAATCTGATGCAATGCGTATCTGTAACAATTGCCGGCTTGCCGAACACATCCCCCATAATCAGATTCGCGCTCTTTCTTCCCACTCCCGGGAGCTTTAATAATTTGTCAAAATCATCTGGGACTTTTCCATTATATTCATCCCGAAGTATCTTCATGCATGCACTGATGTCTCTTGCTTTACTTTTTCCAAGTCCACACGGTCTTACGATCTCTTCTATCTCCTCCACCGGCGCATCTGCAAGTGCATTTACATCTGGAAATTTTGCATAGAGATCTTCTACGACTACATTGACCCTCGCATCTGTACACTGGGCTGCCAGACGTACACTGACAAGAAGCTTCCAAGCTTCATCATAATCTAATGTACAATCCGCATCCGGATATTCTTCTTTCAGGCGACGGATTACTTCCAGAGCCAGTTCTTTTTTTCGCATGCTAATCTCTCCTTTTATCGGTCTGACAATAGAACAACTTTTGTTCAAAAATGTGTTCAAAAATGCCTCGGATTTTTTGCTCGCCATCTGCAAAGGCGAGAGCCATCTCATATCTGATATAATAACACACTTTCCGACATGACAAAAGCAGATAACACTAAGTTACCTGCTTTTTGTTGCCAAGCATACGACAAAAAGGTCCGGTGGACCTTTTTTAGTCTGCAAATGCTACTCTTTTATGTTCGTAGTATCCTTAAATCATCTCAAGGAATGCTGCGATTCGTGTATCAAGCTGTCCTACATCTGCCTGTGAGTAGTCTGTTTCGATATGAATATAAGGAAGTCCTTTTTCTTTTACACGCTTCTCGATGCTCTTTGCCTCAATGTTATATGTATGACAGGCCTGAAGGGTCATCTCAACAACTCCTTCTACCTGATACTCGTCAAGCAATCTTTCCAACAATTCATAACGATTCGTGTCTGGAGTCATGACAGAACAGCCAATTGCCAGATAACGTTCTGCTATTGCCTGATAAATGTCTTCTGCATCTTCATCAATCAGGCGATCCACTGACTTCGCACCGCCACAATTCTCATATACAACGACATTTCCACCATTTTCTTCAATTGCTTTTACAACCTTCATCGGAGCACCGCTGCTTGGGCAGCCTGTCAGGAGAATTCTCTTTCGTCTCTCTGGCTTTTCTCCTTCTTTGTATTCTTTCATGATTTTTTCTGTCAGTGCATCAATTTCTGCCGGCATTGCTTCTTTATCAAATTTGAACTGGCTTCCATAAAGAACATTAAAAAGCTTGGAACCTTCCATTGGCGCCGGATCATTTTTCATTGTCTCGTAAAACCTGCGAAGTGCCAGCCGTCCCTGGTTAGCAACATGAACTGCATGGCGAACCTGTTCTTCTGTGATTGTTGTGTTAAATGTCTCTTCAAGATATTCTTTGAATCGTATAATCTCTTTTTTCCAAAGTTCTAATGCTGATTCGTTCTGCGTATTTGGAAGTTCCATAATATACACATTTTTAAATTCTTTCATTAACTCGTACATTTTTTTCTTTCCATCGCAAGTTGTTTCCCCGACAACCACATCTGAAAAATAGAAAAATGGACATTTGTCAGTTACAGCAAAACCATAACTTGCTTTTACCATCGGGCAAAGGTTCTTTGGAAGATCTTTTTCTGCAACCGGGATTGTCTCATCAGATGTGGAACAAAGTCCGACTGTTACAGCTCCCATAGCCATGGCAATTTCCTGTGGAAAATATGTACAATACGCGCCAATTACTGGAATCCCCTTATCTTTTACCTCTTTCATGACCAAAAATGATTTCTGCCTCTGCTCTGCAAATTCTTCGAAAATCTCAGGCAATTCTTTTACTAACTCCATGTTGCTTCCTCCTTAAGTTTTCATTTTCCTCAACATATAATTTTTATTGTAGTCTCTTTATTAATATCGGACAAATTGGTATTTATAATATATACGTGTATGTATTTTATTTATCTATAGTTTCAAGAAATCTTACCAGGTGCAAGAACCTTTACCAGTTGCAAAAGTCCTTACGCATTGAATACGTATTTATCCAGTCTGTTATATGTTTCTTAACCTGCTTTCCTGTTTTCTTAAGGTTTTCATAAGAAATTTCAGATTTGTTTTATTGTTTTAACATATTTTAGACATAATTCTTGGCTATAATAAAGTCAGATAGTTGAGAGACATAAATCAACTATCTCCCCCTCATAAAGTGCGAAAGCACTTACTCTCATTCCTTTAGATAACTATAACAACAACAAAAACCCGTTGGTCGAAAGGCTAACGGGTTTTTGCTATGTTTTCTGCAAGTTTTGCATTTTCTACAATAGATGCTAGTTGAATATAAGAAGCTTTTCCGTCTGTCAGTTTGTCTATTGCTCCATTGGCAGCCGGATGAAAATACTCACCTCTTTTCACTGCCTCAAATGCTTCTTTTACAGCCTGTTCCAGAATCTGATTATCCTGAATTCTATCTTCCATCGGTATTGGATTTAAAAGTAATGTTTTGCCTGTCCGCTCCATTGGTACTGTATCAAACGTTCCGTCCAATTTCTCATGTGCGCTGTAAAATACATATCCTGTACAGTAATCAGTATGATATCCGAAAATTTTTACACCTCTTTCTCGAAGCCATGTAAATGTCTGTGGAATATTTATCATATCCTTTGGAGATGTTGCAACAAGATTTACCGGAATTTCTGCCAAGGCAGGCAGATCTGTGCAAATTTTTTCTCCCGGAACATTTCCGATTCCTCCAATTCCACATGTCACAGCTGTCGGAATTTCTAATCTCCGGCATGCTTCCATTGTTCCTGACGCAGTTAATGCTCCCGGGACCTTTTTCTCCAGCATCTCATCTATATTTTTGTAATTTACTCTGAGCTTAATCTTTCTTTTTCGAAATTCTATGAATTGTTCCACAGAACCAGTTTGTATTTTTCCTTTATCTATCCAAGCAAATGTCGCATTTACTCCCTGCCATGTCTGCATCATCTCTTCATCTGTAACAGAACGAAGGCCATGTGTAAGTAAACAACTTTCCACCAGATATTTTTCATTCATAATTCTTCCACCAATCATTTTTACGATATATACATCGTTCTCACTTCTTCTAGTTTTTCTCTGTCCATGCTAAAACGCGGTCCTGTCTGCATTGTCTTTAATGCTGCAACAACTGCCGCATCTTTCATACTTTCCTGCTTTGATTTCTGTTCACAGTAATAAGAATCCATAATTGCAGCAATATATGCATCTCCGGCTCCGGTCGTATCGACACTGTCTACTTCACAGATACCACAATGGTATTCTTCTTCTGCAAACCAGTCTGCCCCAGCACATCCCTGGGTGCAGATGAATCCGTCTGGAAGATGGTGCTCTCCGATAAATGTCTTCACTGCCTGAACTGGGTCATCTACTCCTGTTGTCGCACAGATTGTGGCTTTACCTGTAATAAATAAACTGGTATATTCCAACATTTCATCTATAACTTCTGATGTTACCCCTTGATCCATAGATGGTGGATTCTGAAGATTATACACAACCGGAATTTCTCTCCTGTAACATTCTCCAGCAATATAAACTGCTGCCCTTGGAGATGCAAGATCTGTATAAAATAAATCAATATCTTCAAACAACTGGTCTGGTATTTCTTCTTTTTCAAGATTCATTACACAGTTTCCGGAATTTGCTAGAATAAAATGCTCTCCTGATTTATCCACAACAATATACGTATGTAAAGATTCCCCACCTGGTTCTGTCACCAGATATCTTGTATCAATTCCTTCTTCTTTCAGATTGTTTTCAATAATAACTCCAAATGAATCATCTGCTATTTTCCCTGACTGTAAAACTATATTTCCTAATTCTTTTACTGCAACAGCGACATTTGCACTGCTGCCTCCTGGAACAACTTTTTCAGAATATACATGTCCAAATCCATCTTTTCCTGGCATTTTGTCAATATAAAGCATTGTATCGACTGCAATCGTTCCAAGTGACAAAATTCTGTGAATCATAATTATTCCTCCACTATCTTCTTTGCAAGATATCGAAACATTTCCGCCACCTCTGACTCTTTTGCTCCTTCCAACACAGTCTGTGATTTCTTCTCGCACTGCTGAATCAAATTATCACGTGGGATATCACCTAATAGTGGTAATTCGTTTTCCTCTAAAAATCTGACAACTTCCACTTCTTCATCTTCAACATTCCGTCGGTTTAATATGACGCCTTTCACCGACGCATATCCACGAGTCTCAAAAGATTTTACCGCCTTTACAATATTCCCTGCTGCATATAGGGACATTTTCTCACCGGAGGTAACAATGATTACCTCATCTGCGTAATTTTCTCTAATCGGTGCTGCAAATCCTCCACAAACAACATCACCCAGAACATCAAATAATACAATGTCCGGATTAATTTTTTCAAATGCTTCCAGCTCTTCCAGTAATTCGAATGTTGTAATGATTCCTCGACCTGCGCATCCCATTCCCGGAATTGGTCCTCCTGCCTCTACACAGTATACTCCTGCAAATCCGACTTTACAAATATCCTCCAATGCTGGATGTATATTCCCACCTCGCAGAACATCCATGACAGGTTCTATTCCCTGTTCTCCTACTATGTTCATTGTAGAATCTGCCTTGGGGTCACAGCCAATCTGAAGCACCCGATACCCAGTCTGCGCAAATGCTACCGCCAGATTTCCTGTCACTGTGGATTTTCCAATTCCACCCTTTCCATAAATTGCAATCTTTTTCATTTATCTTTCCTTCTTTTCAATTCATTTTCTACAACATTTATAAACCATAAAACACTAGCATAATCACAGTCTATTGGTCTGCTTTCTACATCAATCCAATGATTATTCTTTTTCTTTAAAAACCACTTTTCATTCATCCCCCATGCCACATCCACTTCTGGCGGATCTAGCATCATTTTCCTGCTGCCCGGATGTGATAATAGCAAAATTTTTGCATTTTTCTGATTTTCATACAGCCAGGTAATCTGTTCCGCTTTTCCACTAAATTTCCCATCGGAATAAATCCAGTCAACACTAATTCCTAATTCTGCAATCTCCTTTGCCATGGAAAAAGCATCTTCATGGCTCGCATAAGCTTCTCCTATTGCCATATGTACCGGATTGTTTTTGCGCTCATTTTTGAATCGTTCCACTTCTTTTTTCGTGAATCTATAAATTTCTTCATCACAGATTTTAATTTTTAAAATATCTTCCAGTTGCCTGTACATATTATGCACTTTTTCTACCGATAATGTTGGCTGACATTTTATATACGGAATCCCTTTTGTTTTCTGCAGTTTTTTTGCCGCTTTCTCACCAAGATTACTTCCAAGAATATTTAATGATGCATCTCCCATCTCATAAAACTCTTCCAGTGTTTCACACTCAGCCATATGCTTTACGTTCTCGACTCCAGCTTTTTTCAGTAATTGTGGAAGTTCACTATTCTGTGCCAGTGGATACAGACGACCTATAAGATTCACTGACAGGTTTTTCTTTTCACCTGTCCTCCACATAGAATAAACTTTATCCCAGCATCTGACCTGGCAATGTTCCTTTCTTCCTACTACTGGGTCCATCCAGATGACCAGGATTCTTCCAGGCATCTGTCCATATAACCGATCTGCCACCATTTCAAAATCCGATGCCATCAAACGATCAATACAGGAACCACATATAGTTAGCAGTTTTGGCTTATTTCTGCAATCATCATAAATCTCCAAAATTGCCTGTTCAATGGTGTTGAGATGTGCACCAGTTACAACTTCTGCCTCATCTAATGCCAGTGCAAATACTCTGCCATCCCGCTGCCAGCTGTGAGTTGTCACATGACGCGCACACCCGAGTGGTGCTACAAATAGCACCACTGATTCCGGAATCATCAATGCAATATCTATAATTCCTCCACAACCTTTTGAATTTCCCGGAACGCCAAGATGACTTTCTGTCAAATTTTTTTCCTCTTTAATTGACTGATAAACTTCCTCAATACTAAAAATTGATCTTGTACTCATATTTCTCGCTCCCGCTTCAAAATCTTTTTCACATATCACCTGTCATTTAATAATCTTCCACTCAGTGCAATTTGCGGTACATTTATAAATTCCTTTTGATATCCCCCAAACTGTTCCAACAGCGAATCTCCAACAATATATTCATAACCTTCCTGCTCTTTGAGGTATTTTATATAGTCATCTTCGCCCTCCAGACGGCAGTCTCCTTCTTCCATCCATTCTGGATTCATCTCAAAGAAATTGCATACGGAAATTCGACCCGTATATCCATTTTTTCGGAATTGTTTTCTGTATTGATTCATAATCACCTGTTCTCCAACCAGTAAAATAGATCCTGTCTTATTAAATACTTCCATTCCCTTTATCTCTTTTAACTCCTCCTCTGCTATCATATATGGAACTCCATAATCCTCTTCCAGCTTCCTGACTGTCGGAAGTGCTGAGACAGATGCCACAATATTTATACTGGCACTACACATCTTCTGTAACTCGTCTATCCCAGCATTATCATTCCATGAAATGACTTTATCGTATTGTCTTTGCAGGTTGCTTTTTAAGTTTGTCCGCCTGTCCTCTGTCCAGCCGGACAAACACGTATCCCCAATAATATTCACACGATTTTCTTTTTTTGCCGGTTTGGAAAATTTTTTTTCCAATTCCAGAAAAACTGCCTTTTCTCCCTCCTCATAAGTTAAAAATCCTTTGGTATTCATCGCAATCACAGGTTTTCCTGTAGCTTCTTCCAATTCTCTCACCCATGCTTTCCAGTCTGTACCAATCAGCATTGGAATTGGAGAACCTGCTATAACAATAAAATCATGCTCTATCTCCTGTGAATCTAAGACAATCTGATTTAGAATTTTACGATCATTTCCGGTCACAGTATCAATTTCTGATATCTTTGTAAATAAAATGCGTTCTTCATTCTTTTCTTTTTCAAAGTCATCACATGTACTCACTCCGCCAATGCATCCTCCCTGACCATGTAGTATTATCAGACAGCGCATATGCTGTATGGCATTGCATACGCCACTGTAATCTGCTGAAAAAGTAGGAAGTCTTTTAAATAAATTTTTCATTTACATCACCTGCCATTTTCTTACACACTTGCACTCTTTTTAAAATTCTTTATATTTGTTACAAATAATACAATAATAACTGCTACATAAGGAAATGTTTGAATCAACTGTGTTGGATATCCTTTTTGTGTCAGTGTAAGCATTAATGCATCTGCGTATGCAAAAACTACCGCTATCAAACCACTGACCAGTGGATTTCCATCTCCAACAAGTACTGATGCATACGCCAGGAATCCTCTTCCTGCTGTCATATTTTCTGAAAATGTACTTAACCCACACAATGGACAGTAGGCTCCTGCAAAAGCAACCATTGTTCCCATAATAATCAGCGCAATCCACTTAGTCGCTCCAACATTTACACCAGCGGTCTGGGCTGCCACATCATTGATACCGATTCCTCTGACTCGCAGTCCGAACTTTGTCTTATACATAATAATTGTTCCGATGATAATAATTGCATATGCCATATACACAAGTATAATCTGGTTATTTGCAATATTCTTTATGTAAGGAATATTTCGAAGTACTGGAATATCCAGTGTTTTAAAACTAACAATTTCCGGGCTTACAAAGGATCCTCTGACTCCCCATACCAGTGTCAACATAAGCGTCGTGACTGCCCAGGCTCCGTTATTCATAGCAATACTGATAATCATCGGGTTTGCCTTTAAAATAAATACAAATAATCCAAATACAAGAGAAAGTACCCCTCCCGAAACAGCCGCCAGCAGCGCTCCTGCCATCGGACTACCCGTCAGATAACTTCCATATGCTCCAAAAAATGCGCCAAATAACATAAAACATTCGAATGCAATGTTAAAAGTACCCGCTTTATGTGAAAAACTTCCTCCTACAGCTGCTATGATAATCGGAGTCGCAAGTCTTAATGTTGCAGACAGAGTAATCGTTCCAAATAATATTTTTATCATACTGTTTCCTCCATCTTTTTAATCTTCCGACGTTGTCTGTAAACACCAAAACGTTTCCACAATGCTTTAAAATCAACAGATATCAATAATACAAAAAACATCTGAATAATATTAACTGTAAGTCGGTTCAATGTTGTAAGGCGTTCCATATTCATTGCTCCTGCTTTTAAAGCACCCCAGACAAACGAAACAGCAATCACTCCAAGTGGGTTATTCCCTGCCACTCTGGCAATCATAATTCCATCCCATCCGATATTACTACTGAAATTTGTATTAAATCTTCCATAAGAACCAGATACTTCGATTCCACCACACAATCCGGAAATCAATCCGGAAATCAAAAATACTCCAAGGAATAACTTTGTTGTATTGACTCCTCCTGCTTTGCAGAACTCTATATTTTGACCTATCTGCTTCAGCTCATATCCAATTTTTGTATGTTTATAGATTAAAAAGATAACGATTACTATCACTAATCCAAACAACATTCCACAATTTAATTCTGTTCCCTTGATTAGCTTCGGAATTCTTGCTGTGTCCATAATCTGTGGTGACGCATTTGCCTGTGATGCCATAGAATCTGCTTTTCCACCAATAATTTTCCAGATTACAATATATGAAGTAATATAGGTTGCAATAAAGCAAAACATCAGCGAAGTAATAACTTCGTCTATTTTAAAATATAATCTCATAATTGCAGGAATCAATGCCCATAGCATTCCGACAATCCCTGCTGCTGCGATACAAACAAACGCATGAATTCCGGCTGGCATCGGCACTGCATAACCTATCGTAGCCGCTGTGATTGCCCCCATGTATACTTGTCCCTGAATTCCACAATTAAAGATTCCTGATTTAAATGCAAATGATACTGCAATTCCGGTAAAAAGGCATGGAGTCATCCATCTTAATGTACTGCCAAATTTGTAAAGGCTCCCAAAAGCCCCATCCCAGATGTAATAAACAGCAGTCATTGGCTGCTCCCCCAGACGATAGATCAGAAGTGCTCCCAACGCTAACGTAAGGAGCAATGCAATCACATACTGTAGGCAGATCATTCGCATATCTTTCCATTTTTCTTTCCATTTACTGCTCACTTATCTTTCCTCCTGCCATCAATAATCCTATTTCTTCTTCTGAAAGAGAAGTTGAATTCTTTGGAGCCTGCAATTTTTTATTGTATGCAATCAATATCCGGTCTGATAACTGCATAACTTCATTCAATTCATGACTGATAAGCAGAACCGCAGCTCCTTTCCTCGAAATATCAATAATCTTTTTCCAGATAAATTCAATAGCTCCCACATCAATTCCTCTGGTTGGATCCTCAATAATCAACAACTTCTTATCTTGAGAAAATTCCCTTCCAACAATCAGTTTCTGTATATTTCCTCCTGACAAAGTACCGGCAATATCTTCATCTTTCTGCACTTTTACACTATATTGATTTACCACATCATCTGTAAAATCATGTACTTCCTTAAAATTTATGACACCACTCTTTTTTACTCCATGCTGCAAATGATATCCCATAATTGCATTTTCCCAGACTGTTCCCTGTCTATTGATTCCATTTTTCATACGATCTTGCGGTACATATCCTATTCCTAAAGCTCTTCTTTCTCTTACACTTTTATTCTTTATATCCTTTCCCAGAAAACAGATTTCACTGTCCGGCTCTGGCGAAACAAGTCCCATAAGAGTCGCTGCAATTTCGCTCTGTCCTGATCCAGCAACTCCTGCTATACCAACGATTTCTCCTTCGTGAATATCAAAAGACACATCATCCACTCGCAAAATATTATTAAAATCTTTCACCGACAAATGATTGACGCTTAAAATAATCTCACCGCTTTCACATGCCGGTTTATTTGCATGAAGCATGACCTCACGTCCAACCATCATACTTGCAAGTATCTCCTCAGTAAGTCCCTCGTTTTTTCTTGTTCCAATTGCTTTTCCATCTTTTAGAACTGTCACATAATCTGCAATTTCAAGAACTTCCTGAAGCTTATGCGTGATAAATATGATTGTCTTTCCTTTCTCTTTCAAAAACTGAAATGCCTGAAATAAGCCTTTCACTCCCTGTGGCGTAAGTACTGAAGTCGGCTCATCAAAAATAAATATTTCCGCTTCTCTGTACAATACTTTTACAATTTCAATCTGCTGCAACATAGCAACCGGTAATTCATCAATTTTTTCCTTCAATGGAAGCTGAAAATGATATTTATTACTGATTTCTTCAATATCTTTATAGTCTCTTTTTTTATTTAGGAAACCTATATGACTTCTTTCTGTTCCCAGTATAATATTTTCTAATACGGTCATTCCTTTATAAAGCATGAACTCCTGATGTACCATACCGATACCGGCCTTTGCTGCATCCTTGGGTGAATGGAAATGTACTTCTTTTCCATTTAAGAGAATCTTTCCTGCATCCATCTTATAAACACAGGTCAATATATTCATCAATGTGCTTTTCCCCGCACCATTTTCTCCCACTATGGCATGGATGGAATTTCTTTTTATTTTAATGCTTACGTGATTATTCGCAATTAAGTTGCCAAACTGCTTATATATATTATTTAATTCAAGAATATATTCGTTGCTCTCCATACCGTCTCCACTGTCTTCTTTCGTTAGAACAAATGGCGATTCTTATAAAAAGAACCGCCATCTTATCACTGCTAATTATACTTATTCTTAGTACTGTAATCTGTACTCATCAAATCCTGCGTAAACATCTACATCTCCAGATTTGATTCCATTGATAAGTTCTGTTACTTTATCCTGAAGATCTTTTGGAATGTTATTCCAGTCACGATCATCATAAACTCTACCGCCTGAACTTAAGTCAAAGTTAATTGCCGTAGGAAATTCTCTTCCGTCATCTACATCCTGAAGAATAGACTCTACTGCTACATTCATAGCTTTGATTGCTGACCAGAATACACATTTATCAATTCCACCCTGCCAGTCATCTACACCGATACATTTGATACCAGCATCTGCACATGCGGAAATGACGCCACTTCCTCCAAGATAATCACACTGATAAATAATATCTACCGGGTACTCATCAATCATTGCTTTTGCTGTCTCCTGTCCTTTTACAGGATCTTTATAATCTCCTGTAAATGCGGTCACAACCTGTGTTCCATTATTTGCATAAGCTACCCCAGCTTTAAATCCATCTCTGAATCTCCAAATTTTGAGAATATCAGAATGTCCAATCCATCCTACTGTTCCAGTCTGTGTCATATTTGCTGCCACGAAACCTGCAACGAATGATGACTCGAACGGATCTACTGAAACACTTGTGCAATTTGTTTTATCGTGCTCCATATATGTATCAAGCATGAAAATATGAAGGTCTGGATACTCCTCTTTCAGCTCGTCTGCAAGCTCTAACGCCACGTCACTTACTTCATCAAACATTGTGAAGATTGCAGTGTATCCTTCTGCTGCCATGGCACGAATCTGCTCTGCATACTCGCCTTCTTCACTAACTTCAATACTCTTAACCTCCCAGCCCTTATCTTTCATAGCCTGAAAACCAGACCAAATAGAATCTGTGAAGTCGTTACCTAATGGTGAATTTGTAATATAACAAGCTTTCTTTGCCTTACCATCAGATGTTAAGTTTTCGCTGCTTTCACTTTTTGCCTTTTTTGTTGAGTTGCTGTCTGAACTTGAATTAGACTTTCCACATGCTGTAAGCAGAGACGCCATCATTGCAAGTACAAGCATCATTCCAATTAGTTTCTTTTTCATTTCTCTATTTCCTCCTATATAATATTGATAACATCTATATTGTATTCTCCTCTTCATATAATTGGCAAATTGATTATTTGTATGATTAAGCCTTTTTATTGTTATAATCTATTGCATTATTTTTCACCTTCTCATCATTCCTATCTAAACAGTCAGAATTAACAAAAAGTATATCATAGACTTGTATATATTCACTAAAAATCTTATTAAATATTTTGTTTTCCTTTTTGATTAAAAAAAGAGGCATAACTTTTTTTCAAAAAAGCAATGTCTCTGAAACTTATTTCTATATCGAAGTTCTAGTTTTTAGAGAATCCATCTTACACCGTCCGTCCGGATATCTCCGGCTTCGTCGGACGAATTACCGCGCGATAGAATACAACATGGTCATCTAACACTTTCTGAAACATGGATACGGTCTTTCCTGTAATGAATGCGCAGAGCACTGTTCCGATTCCTACACCGTGAAGTCCGTGAAGGATTCCAATGGAAAGTACCAGTGTTGTAGTCAGACAACACAAGTCAAATGTGGTCTTCACATATTTATATGGTTTGTTCAGAATCTCTGACATATCCCTTGGAAATGTATCCGTCGGAATAATCGGAAGCATACAGCGATTCGCCAGTGCGATTCCAAAGCCGATAATCAAAAATCCCAATGCAAAATACAGTACATTTAACGCCATTGTATTTGGCAGAAGTGCCAGCCACGCATCGTGGACATCAATCATTTTCCCAAAACCGATTCCTACAACAAAGGAAAAGATATATTCGAAACAAAATGCTTTCTTTAAAATCATAAGTGTTAATACGAGCATTGTCTGGAAAATGTAATTCCATGTTCCAAACGACAGTGCCGGAAATACTTTATTGAATACAAATGGCACAGATGAAATCGTTGAAATTCCAAAGCCACTCTTTGCCATCAGGCACACTCCAAGACTGTTGATGATCAGTACGATGCAAAGAGCCAGTTCTCCAGGGAGATATTTTTTATTCATGATAATCCTCTTTTCTTTTAATCTTGTTGTGATATACGCCTCATATACTTTTACTGCATACATCTGATATAGCCTCCGGCAGGGCGCACATTGTCCGGTGGACAATGGTTTTGCGCCGACCGAAACGGAGTGTAGACTTGCAGAGGTGCGCAGTAGAAGTATGTCATGCATTGCATGACGCGCACCTCGCAGCAAGAATGCCGAGGCATTCTTGAATGTTAATTTTTCTGTATAATTTCAGTCAGATTTTGCTGACCGTATTTTAGTATAGACCCAAGAATTCATAAATACTAATGTATTTTTCGAATATATCTATTCTATTTTAGAATGAATATAGTATAATATTGGGTAGGATTGTGAGAGTGCGCAGCGCGAAACAATCCGCAGGCATCATAGGACCTCTTGACACATATAACTGAAAGGATTATTTATGAACACCGATTACCTTCGCTACTTTTCCACTCTTGCAGAACTCCAACATTATGGAAATGCTGCAAAAGAATTAAACATTTCCCAGCCGGGACTCAGCCATGCAATTCATTCTTTGGAAAAAGACTATGGACTTCCACTTTTTGAGAAAACCGGTAGAAATGTACGACTTAGCCCTTATGGACTAGAAATAAAAAAATATATAGATGTCATTTTAAACAACTTGGACGAATTAGAACAGACCATCTCTGACTTCCACCGAGAAGATAAAATCATCCGGATTGCCAGCGTCTATCCCCTGGCCAGAAGCTTCATTCCGGAACTGATCCAATCCTGTTCTTTGAAGTTTCCATTTGCAATTTACAATGGAATGACCCCGGATATTCTTCACGGTCTGGAAACTATGACTTATGATCTTGGCTTTTGCTCCGGACAGCCCTCATCAGAACTATTTGAATACTGCCCTGTTCAAAAATCCTATGTTGGAATCGTCGTTCCAAAAGGACATGAATTAATATCAAAAGAAGCTTTCACCTTTCGTGATATTACTACATACCCACAGATTTTCTTCACACGGACAAGCCCAATGCGAAAGCTTCAGGAACAAATTTACAAAGATTATCAAATTTCTGCAGCCCCTGCCTGCGAAGCTGAAGAAATAGAAGTGATTTTAAATATGATTGAACACGGATTTGGCATCTCTGTCCTGCCATATCTGGATATCTTCAAAAACCGGAATGTAGACGTTCTTCCACTTTCCGAGACAAAATGGGAGTCGACCTTTTATGCAATCCGCAGACGCGATGGGGTCAGAAGCCATGGCGAAAAAACAATTTGGAGCCAGATTATACACAATTCAAAAAGGGACAGGTTGGAATTTTAGGAAAGCCCGGAAAATGGCGGTTGGAATTTTGACACAATTTAAAAAGGGACAGGTTGAAGTGAAATTGGGGACGGGGTTTTTTTGAAAACAATGTCATTAAGTTAAGGATAAAATTGTAATTATTGAGGCTTTGACACTTCTTTTTTATGGATTGTCAAGGCTTCTTGTTTTTCAAGGATACTACAAGTAAGCAGCGAAAAATCCCTGCTTTCTCATGGTTCCTATTTTCATTTTTACAATCTTATGCTATCCTACTATTGAATGCTATTGCTGACTTTTTAACCGTATCTCGTGGAAAAGTCCGGTTATCCCTTATGGGGACAAGATAGTTCAGCAACATTTTTTCAACCTCTGGTGCTGCTAAAGTCTGGGAGCACCAGAATTCTCTACAAATACACATTGCCATTTTTATATTCAATTTATATTCATATTTCCAGTATTCCTGCTGTTTTACCGCAATTCCACCAACTATAGTTTTACAAAAATTGAACATAATTAGCTTTCCATACAATTCTTGTATGATTAATTCTGAGTTCTTAGAATGAACAGATGCAGCGCCAAGCGCATATTTTAACTGGTCAAATGCAGTTTCAATTCCCCAGCGCATATGATATAACCGTTTTAAATCATCTGCCGAAAATTTCTCTTTAGAAAGATTTGTAAACAGTACTTCAGTTGTGGTTTCAGAGAGTTTTATTTTTACAATTCTAAGATTTAATCGATATTCCTCACAATCGTCTGTGAAAAAATCAAATGTTGCATCACTGCGAATTCGTTTATATTTTCGTGGGTTTGTTTTTACTTTTTTGCTATGTTTTTTACAGATATAAAGTTCTTTTTCGATATCGTATTCTTCTGTATCAGGAAGATTCAGACCAGAACAGATACCTGTACCTGATTCTCTTCCCCGAACCACGTATTTATCCCCTTTTTGTTCTATATGGGCGAAAGTATTATAACTTTCGTATCCCCGATCAGCCATAAAAATAGCAGGAAACGCAGAAGACCGGCGGTCTACCATTTGAGCCAGGGCTTTATGCTCATTACATTCACAGATTGGCTGAAAAACGACATCTTCAAAAATACCACTCTGAAGATGGTACATAGCATTTAAATGTATCACATTTCTTCCCTTTGAGATATTGGGTATCTTACGCCAGCATAGTGGTTCTTTTAGATTTTCCGGGACAGAAAACTGGGAACCATCTATTGCCAGAAGTTGGTAACCCTGGAAAAGCGCACCTTTTTTACAAGTCTCTGTAAACGAATGGAACAAGGCCGGCATTGCAGAATCTGAAAGTTTTTGCCGAGCCTGAATCATAGCGGAACTATGCGGAATACCCGAATAGTCTGTTGAAAAGAAGAGTGGTTTCTTTGAAAAGTGACGGAATAATTCCTGATCCATACATTGTCCTTGCAGAGGGAGAAGGAATCGAATCACCTCTTCAAATGGAAGTTTACGATTCCTAGAAAAGTCTTTTCCCGGACGCTTTACGTGTGATGAAAAATCTCTGCATAATATTTTTATAGCAGACTCCAGTTTTTGCTTTACAATAAAAGAAATATTTGCCATTTGAACCTCCTAAAAAAGAATATATTCAAATGGCTTCGCCACACTTTTGTGAAGTTTTGTCAAGCTTTTAGGCAAAAAAAGTAGTGCAAAAAGTAAAAAACTACTTTTCACACTACTAAAATCCTTAACTTAATGACATTGTTTTTGAAAAAACCCCGTCCCCAATTTTTTATAAAAATACATATTTCAATACAAACAATACTGCCAGTACGTACATGAGTATGCTGACTTTCTTTTCTTTTGCTTTTCCTGTGATCAGGTTGAGTGCCACGTATGTGATAACTCCCATTGAGATTCCTTCGGAGATGCTGTAGAAGAATGGCATTGCGATGATGCATACATAGCAAGGGATTGCTTCTGACATATCGTTGAAATCTATGTTTGTTACGTTCGTGAGCATGTAAAGTCCTACAATTACAAGTGCCGGTGCTGTGGCAAATGATGGTATTGCAAGGAAGATTGGTGACAGGAACAGTGACAGTCCGAAAAGGATTGCTGTTGTGACTGATGTAAGTCCGGTTCTTCCTCCTTCGGATACTCCTGATGCGCTTTCTACAAATGTTGTTGTTGTTGATGTTCCGATTACGGCTCCGACTGTTGTTGCGACTGCGTCTGCCATAAGTGCGCCTTTGATTCTTGGAAGTTTTCCGTTCTCGTCGAGCATGTCTGCTTTTGCGGATACTCCGATCAGTGTTCCAATCGTATCAAATAAGTCTACGAACAGGAATGCAAACAAGATGACTATAAAGTTCAGAGAGAAGATTCCGCTGAAGTCCAGTTTGCAGAAGATTGGTGACAGACTTGGAATGGATAATCCGTTGCTGAAATTTGGCAACAGGCTATAGAATCCAAGATCTGCATTTGGTACATAAAGTCCTGTAAACTGGCAGATGATTCCGAGCAGCCATGTGATCAGGATTCCCCAGAGGATATTTCCTTTGATGTTCTTTACTACTAAAATTCCTGTAACGATAATTCCGATGATTGCAAGGAGTACTGTGATTCCTACATCGTTAAATGACGCGGATACTCCGTTTACTTCGTTATATTTATCTACGGAGAATAACTGAAGCAGTGTAGATCCTCCGATTACAATTTTTGCATTCTGAAGTCCGATGAATGCGATGAACAGTCCGATTCCTACGCTGACGGCTGCTTTTAAATTCTGTGGGATTGCATTGAAAATAGCTTCTCGTACATTTGTTGCAGACAAAAGAATAAAGATGATTCCTTCTGCAAATACGGCTGTCAGTGCATATTCCCAGCTATATCCCATTCCTAATACGACTGTGTATGCAAAATATGCATTCAGTCCCATACCAGGTGCCAGTGCAAATGGATAGTTTGCAAAGATTGCCATGAGCAGTGTTCCGATAAATGCTGCCAGAGCAGTGGCAGTAAATACAGCTCCTGAATCCATACCCGTTGCTGAGAGTATGCTTGGATTGACCGCAAGAATATATGCCATTGTCATAAATGTTGTGATTCCGGCAAGTATTTCTGTTTTCGCATCGGTCTTGTTTTCACTAAGTTTAAATACTTTTTCTAACATGATGTTCCCCTTTCGTTCCTGTAGTGTATAAAAACAACATTTTCATGATAGCATACCACATTTTAAAAAGCTATATTCTAAAAGCGGTTCTTCCATCTCAATCAGATAAAAAACCGCTCCTTTGTCCATTTATTAGTTTACATAATAACTATTATAAAATTTTACTTCTTTCAACACGAAATCACATTTTTCTTGCTAACTTTGTTAAAGAAAATTGAGTTCATATCCATCTTCGGTCTGCCGCACGGAAGCTTCAAAAAATGTCTTCATAGCCTGGATCATGTAATCTGTGTCTTTCACGCTTCCTGTCTCATATGGGGAATGCATGGCGAGCTGAGCCAGTCCGATGTCTACTGTGTTGACTGGTACCTGTGTCGTGGAAATGTTCCCGAGTGTGGAACCTCCCAGTATATCGGAACGGTTCACGTAAATCTGATACGGTACATTTGCCCGGTTGCAAATTTCCTCAAACACCGCTGCTGATATTGCATCGGTAGTATATTTCTGATTGGCGCTGTACTTGATGACCACTCCATTTCCCGGATATGGCCGATTCGTCGGGCATGCCTTGTCGGTATGGTTCGGGTGTACGCCATGAGCATTATCTGCTGAAAGCATAAAGCTGTTGGCGATACTCTGCCTGTATCCGGCCTCGTCCCGTCCCATGGCATGATTAATCCGAATCAGTGTATCTGCAAGAAATGTAGATGCAGCTCCTTGTTTTGTCCCACTTCCAACTTCTTCGTTATCGAATACGCAGTGAACTGGGATACTTTTTCCATTGATTACATTTTTTTCATTGATTACATTTTTTCCATCGACTTCGCTTTGTTCATTTGCCTGTACATTTTCCGATGGCAAAGATTCTTCAGACTGCAAGAAAGCTTCTAATGAAGAAAATGCGCACTGAAGATCATCCAGCTTCGGACTGGAAATGAATTCTTCGCAAGCTCCCCAGATGCTTCCTTTCATGCGATTGTAAAGGAACAGGTCACTTGCAAGAATCGCGTCCTCTTTTACATTTGCCGCCTCTGCAATCTGCTTCATAAATTTTCCTTTTGCTTCGCCGCAACCGTAAAGTGGCAGCATATCTTTCTGTATGTTATAATCGTAACCTTTATTTGCCTCCCGGTTCATATGAATAGCCAGATTCGGAATCATGACCAAATCCCGGTCTACGTTGACCAGCTTCGTGACAAGTCTGTTATTTTCTTTTACGATCAGACGCCCTGCCACAGACAGTGGTCTGTCAAACCACGGTGCACAGAGCATACCGCCATATTTTTCAACATTCAATTTTACATAATGTTCTTCCACGTTCATTTCCGGATTTGTTTTAATCTTAAAGCTCGGAGAATCACTATGGGACGCCACAATCTGGAACCCACAGTAATTCTGAGAATCCTGCGCCGGAATTCGAAATGCAATGAGTGATGAACCACTGCGGATCACATAATATTTCCCACCTGATTTCAGCTTCCACGCTCCGCTCTCTAAAAGCTGCTCATAGCCAGCCGCTTCCAAATGCTTTCTCATTGTATCAACGGCATGATACTGACTCGGGCTCTCTTCAATAAATGTAAACAGCTTTTGCACTGTGTCTTTATATTCTCTGTCTTCTTCCACGATATTAAATCCCTCTTTTCCTGTTTCTTCCGGTTCTTTCTATTCTATTTTCATTTTACTTTTTTACACGGATCCACGGATTTTTCTCCATGAAATGTTCCAGACGCTCTGGGTTCTGGTCGGAATGTTCGACCTCTCTGGAGTAGCGGTAGGTCAGCTCCACAACTTCTTCCATGGAAAGTGTCTTTTCATTTTCCAGCCATCTGGCGCGCAAGATTTCTTCTATTATATAGACACTGTACACGCACACCTGCATTTTCGCTTGAATACGTCCATCATAAACTGCCCCACAGAAATAGGTAAACACAAAATACACCAGCATTTGTTCCAGCATAATGTCCCAATCCGGCATATGCTCCTGCTTCCACAATTCAAATTCCTGGAGATTTACAAAGTATCTGAGCTGGTCAATGTCTTCCTCTGACTGTTCCTCTCCATCCTTTTGTGCTGTATTGCCTTTTTGTATTGCATTGCCTTTTTGTATTGCATTGCCTTTTTGTTCTGCATCGCTCTTCACCGAATCCTCATACACACTTGCCAGACCGCCGTAAAGTAATTTGTCTGCGTCCATCAGCACATACAGCCAGTTTTCTTTCAGAAGCTCCAGCCGATACAGATACTGAAATGTTTTCTGTGCGAATTCGAATCGTCCGGTCTCGTCTTTTTCAAATGCTTCCAGACGTTCTTTTGTATACTTTCTGGCTGTCTCGGACTCGTATTTCTTCGGAATATCCTCACAGGAAAACATTTCCCTGCGGTCTACATGTGCCTGCATATCATGGCTGATCGCCAGTGCCAGCGCCATGCGGTGATGAATGGAGAGACTTCTATCCTGAAGCATTTTTAAAATGCTTTCTCTTGCGTCCACCAACTGTGAATAAAAGAACAGGTCGAAGTCGCCATAATCTTCTTCTCCCGGCTTCTCATAACTTAAGAAATGCACCGGATTTTTCTTGCCTAATATGATTCTTGCTGCCTCCGGGCAGGAAAGGGAGAGCGTGATTTCCCTGACTCCCTCGAACTCTTCTATGTGGCGCGGATACATTTTACAAGTCCGGCACAGGCTGTCCGGTCCCGCCATCTGATAAAGCCGACAGAGATTATTCTGGTTTAAAAATGCACAGCGCTTTTCCGTATCCTGACGGAATACGCCCTCGCGCCAGTTGACACAGCGGCGCAGCTCGCGGGCAAGATTCTTTTCAATATTATTAAGCCCTGTTGCTGCCTTTGCGTACCGCCGCTTCGACTTCTCATCAATTACAATCTGCCACCCCGCGCAGCAAGTGTCCTCGCAGTCCCCGGCAATGCAGGAAAATTCTTTATAATAATCTGGTATGGTACATAACATCAAATATCCTTCTTTCCAAGACGGACATCTTCCATCTCTTTTACAAATGCTTCATCCATATGGTCGAAAAGGTAATTTTTTGTGCCGCCTGTGCGCTCCTTAATTTCTTCCTGAATTTGTCTGCGGGTGATTTCTACCTCTTCATAAAATTCTCTGGAAGAAATAAGTGCGCTTCCCTGTCCCTGGGTCACGACCTGCTCCACGCCATCGGAAGTTACGACTGTCACATGGCGTTTTCGTCCGATATGGTGCACGACCTTTTCTATGTACTGATCTGCTGTCTCAGCCTGCTTCGTATAAACAACGTGAATGTTGTGGTATTTCTGAATCTCCAGCGTATCGCCATCCACCTTATATGCATCAAACACAAGGATCACGGTACATTTCTTAAATCCCTGATAGTTGCTTAAGATATCCATTAATTTATTTCTGGCACTCTCAATGTTCACCTTTGCCAGTTCTTTCAGTTCGTCCCACGCAAAAATGACGTTGTACCCATCTACTAAAAGATATTCTGCAACCTTCTCCTGTGGTTTTTCTTCTTTATATTGGGACTGGGCAATGATCGTACGCGGTCCGTTGCCTGGTTTCTTACGTTCAATCTTTCCGTAAGTCCGCATGAAAATCTCTTCCAATTCCCGGTCTTCCGCGCCAAAATCACGACTTCTGCCTGATTTTGAAGGACTTCCACCGGCAGCACCATTTCTTAATACACCTCTGCCATTGCCATCAGCTTCTTCGTGCATTTCCTCCGCATCTTTGTCTTTTCTGAGATACTCCTCCAACTTAGAGGAAATGTGCATATGCTCCGGCACTTCCTGCCATGGTACATAATATCCGGCTCCGTGACTGCAAAATATAGAACCGGTCGGATTCTCGTTGTCCGCTTCCGGGTCATAGCCTGCATTTTCCAGAATCTCTTCTGTATTATGGCATGGTGCATAGCCCTGAAATACAAGTGTCAGCCGTCCCCGTCCTCTTGTGTAGCTCACCACTTCTTTCTGGTAATCACGCATACAGGCAACCGGCGCGCTTCCTGTAAGCACACTCTGATCCCCGTCTGTCTTCGGTGGCGCAAACTCACCGTACATACGCTGAACATCCGTCAGTGCACGCCCGATCATTTCTGACGGCACTTCCAGACGGAATTCATAATATGGCTCTAACAGTACACTTTCCGCCTGCATCAGTCCCTGGCGCACCGCCCGGTAAGTAGACTGTCGAAAGTCACCGCCCTCCGTGTGTTTCAAATGTGCTCTTCCTGCTACCAGTGTGATCTTCATATCAGTAATTGCCGCTCCAAGAAGCACACCTCTATGCTCCCGCTCCAAAAGATGTGTGAGAATCAGCCGCTGCCAGTTCAGATCCAGATCATCTGTACTGCAGTCGGTTGCGAACTCAAGTCCGCTGCCCGGAAGTCCCGGCTCCAGAATCAGATGCACCTCCGCATAATGGCGGAGCGGCTCATAATGCCCTACACCTTCTACGACATTTTTTATTGTTTCCTTATATACAATATTTCCAGTGCCAAATGTCACATCTACTCCGAATCGTTCGCTTACCAGACTTTTCAGAATCTCTGTCTGCACCTCGCCCATGAGCTGAACATGGATTTCGCCCAGTTCTTCATTCCAAATAACCCGAAGCATGGGATCTTCTTCCTCAATCTGGCGCATATAGCCGAGCATGGTATGTGCATCCACCTGATCAGGGAAATAAACCTGATAATTCAGAACTGGTTCTAACATCGGTGTTACTGCCTGTTTACCGGCTTCAATTCCAAGTCCCTCCCCTGGAAATGTATGCTTTAATCCTGTCACAGCACAGATCATGCCTGCTTTCGCCTGTTGTACTGTCTCGAATTTTTCTCCGGAATAAATTCGGATCTGGTCTGCCTTCTCTTCCCACGGCTCAGAGACTTGTCCACCTTTCAGCAAAGATTTAACTTTTAATTCACCGGAAGTAATCTTCATGTGAGTCAGCCGGTTTCCCTGAGGGTCACGGGAAATCTTATAGACACGCGCACCAAACTGCTGAGCATCTCCGCTGTTCTGTAATCTATTATCTGCCTGATCATAATTGGCCGAAACATTATCTCCCACATATTTTCCAACCCCGTCCAGTAATTCCTGTACACCTTGTAATTTCAGTGCAGCACCAAAATAACAAGGGAAAATCTGACGATCTGCAATCATCTGGCTTATGGTATCTATAGAAACTTCTCCCGCTTCCAGATACTCTTCCAGTGCACGTTCGTCCCCCATGGCAATATCTTCCGGATCTTCCATGTCCACACAGGAAGCATCCAGTTTTTTCTTCAGCTCTTTTAGAATCAGCGTCTTGTCCGTCCCCGGCTGATCCATTTTATTGACAAATATGAATGTCGGAATCCGGTAGCGCGCAAGCAGATTCCAGAGCGTGCGGGTGTGTCCCTGCACGCCATCAGCTCCGCTGACTACCAAAACCGCATAATCCAGCACCTGGAGCGTCCGCTCCATTTCCGCAGAAAAATCCACATGCCCTGGTGTATCCAGAAGTGTCACCTGGCTGTCACCAAGCTGAAACACTGCCTGCTTGGAAAAAATCGTAATCCCCCTCTGTCGTTCCAGTGCGTAGTTGTCAAGGAACGCATCCCCATGATCTACACGCCCCGGCTTACGGATCTGTCCTGTCAGATAAAGGATTCCTTCTGAAAGCGTTGTCTTTCCAGAATCCACATGTGCCAGAAGCCCCACGCTGATATATCGTTTTGGTTTAGTTTCAGATGTCGTTCCCACCTAAAATCCCTCATTTCTACTAAAATCATTCTTTTTTCATCATAGCATACAATAAGACTTTCGTCGATATTCGGTATCCAATCCATGCACTTAAACTTCCAAAGATAACTCCACCGAGAATGTCTGTCGGATAATGTACATACAGGTACATTCTGGAAAATGCGATTAGAATTGCCAGCGCAAGGGCTGGTTTCCACAGTTTTTTCTCTCCTGCCAGATAAAGGGCTGTCACACTGGCAAACGACGCTGCTGTGTGTCCGGACGGGAAAGAAAAATCTTTCGGTTTTGCAACTAATACCTGTACTGCTGTGTTAACATCGTATGGCCGCACTCTCGCAATCAGATTTTTTAAAATTACATTGCATAAAATCACATCTACAATCAGTGCTGCTGCCATGATCACACCGCTTTTTCTTGTCTTTGGAATCAGGAGCATAACTATCGTAAGAATTATCCATATAATTCCCATATCTCCCAGATGTGTGATCAGCTGCATGATCTTGTCCAAAATTGGCGTATGTAAGCTCTGCAGCCAATTCAATATTTGTATCTCCATAATATCTTCTCCTTCCTGAGACAGCAAAGGGCGGTCTCAAGGAAGGATTTCTTATGTTTTCCTTAAGTCTGCCTCTGATAATATTACTTTTAAATTATATTATCATTACAATCCCAGCTCTTTTAACAGCTTTGCCTGATACTCAGAATCTGAAACTGCCTTTGCCAGATCCTTATTTCTCCCCTGTTCCAATAAGTATACAATCAGCTTATTAATTCGCGCCTCTCCAACACGTTCGCCTTCTTCTCGTCCTTCTGCGTATGCTTCCTGCCTTTCCATTTCTTTTTCTTCCCACTTCTGCATAAACTTTATCTCCATTTCTTTGCTCGACTTTAGCCTGTTGACCCGTTCATGCATCTGATGGATCCGTTCACTTTCACATTCTTCTACTACCGCATCTGTAGATTTCTCCATATATTCCAGAAGTTCAATCAACTCCCGGCTGACTAACTCCGGATGTTTTCCATGGCTATTCAGAAAGATTCTCGTTGCATCGTCCCCCAGTTCCATTTCCGGAACTTCCTCACATTGCATTTTGAATGTATAGCGATATAACTCATATCCAAATAAGTCAAATGGCATAATCATTATAATTACCACAGGATTTAGTAAATTAAAATCAATGCACCCCGGCGGTAACAAACGGCTGTCTATCATTCCCTGATATAACCGGCTTCGTTTTGGAAGATTTTTTGTGTTTGTCTTTTGTGGTTCTGTATCATACACCACATCATCTTCATCGACAGTGTAGACATCTAGTCTTATCTGACGTTTTTCAAAGGAACTTCTGCACTCCTTCTCCGTCTGGGGTGGCTGCTTCAGATGCGTATCCTGTCCCAGAATAATATCCAGGAGTGTCTTCATATTCTTATTCTCCTCGTCTTCCATCGCTTCATCAAACAGGAACTTATCCAACAGGTTCAGGTCTTTCAATTTTCTCTTCTCTTTTGTTGCCATAGCTTCTCCTTTCTTTTTGCAGATAAATGTCTGTTCAAAAGAAAATGCTATGATTTCTACCTATAGATTAACATATACTTTCAGTATATTCCAGTATATGAAGATAATTTCACATCATTTTTAACTTCATTTATCTGTCCGCTTATCATCACTTTTGGAATTACTGCCGATTCTTCTGGCTCCGAAAATGAATGAAATTAATATAGATACTTTGCAGATGATTAGAACCATCGTCTGCGTGTAGATATCATATCACAAAAAAAGGGCAGTCTCAAGGAAGGATTTCTTATGTTTTCCTTAAGTCTGCCTCTGATAATTTTGTTTCATATTTTAATATAAACAGCCAGCTGTTTTCTCATAAACTAGCTGCTCTTAATAAGTCCCATTTCTATAAATATCGGATACAGGTAGCTTGCGCCGAAGCATTTCAGTTTTTTAGGTCCTGCCACCTCTCCACTTAATTCTATGATTTTTTCAAGTGCCAGATCCACGGAAGCTTTCGTTATGGATTTCGTCTTTCTTGACACAAACATTTCATTTCCACGGATTTGATATGTATACTCCAGTCCCTTCACGGTACGAAAGGTCTGACTCTGTAGCAGGACTAATTCGTTCCATAGATAATCCTGCGCTTTTTCTCGTTCTGTCTCCTGAAAGATCCGCTCTCTAAGCTCCATAACATTTACCGGACCATAATTGTCAACACAAGGTTCGTTACCCATAGAATTATAGAAAGTACAATTGCAACTATACAGAAGTTGCGCCCGGCTTTTGCCCGTCCTTTTAATGCGGACTGCATGCCTATGCGTGCTCTGCTGTAGCCAAGTATTGCAAGGATAATAGAAATCAATGGTGATAAAAAGCTGATACCAAATGCCAGAATTCCGAACACAAGTGCCATCGTTGCTGCACTGGAATTATCCACGGTCTTCACCTGAACCGGCTGTGGTTTTGACTGTCCATTTGCACCATTCATGCCCTGCTGTCCTGTCATCTCATTCATACCGGCCTCAGGAATTGCCTGTTCCAATACATGAAAGAGCTGTTCCAGTCCTTCTCTGTACGGCTTTTTCTGCAAAGCTCCTACGAATCCATCCAGGCCCATTTCTTTTCCAAATGTGCTTTTCATCCATGCTTCCAGATGAAGTGTTCCATTTTCATAGGACCATTTCAGATACTTATATCCTTCAATCAGCGCATCTCCTGTCCGGTAAGCTGGCTCGCCTTTCCACTCTGATACAACGAACTGATTTTTCTGTAAATAGTCGTTCATAATAAATGTTACAAAATCTTCTGGTTTGTTCAGCACCAGGTCTTTCACATATCTTGCCATTTTCTACGCATGTCCTTTCTACCGGATTGCGTCCTTCATCTCTTTCACAAATGTGGAAATGTGTGGGACACAATCTGCTCCATATTTTTCACAGAGCTTCACAATTGCTGAACCTACAATAACTCCATCTGACTGGGATGCCATTTTCTCCGCCTGCTTGGGTTCCGAGATTCCGAATCCTTCTGCTTCTTTTGCGATCATGGCAATTCTCTCGTGGGAAGTCGTTGCGATCAAGGAGATGAGATCCAATCCATGCTCTTTAAATGGTATGGCAAATTCTTCTTTCTCTTCAAATGGTACGTCCGGCAAAATAAGTCCGTCCATCCCGATTTCTGCTGCCACCTTCGCAAAGCGCTCTGTACCATAAGAGTATACCACATTTGCATAGGTCATGAAAACCATTGGTATAGAAGTTTTCTGACGAATACGCCTTACCAGGTCAAATATTTTGTCGGTTGTCACGCCGCCTGAGAGCGCCCGTACATTTGCCGCCTGAATGACCGGGCCTTCTGCTGTCGGATCTGAAAATGGAATTCCAAGTTCAATGAGGTCTGCGCCTGCCTCTTCCATAGCGTACACAATTCGTTCTGTCACCGCCAGCGACGGATTACCACAAGTGATGAATGGAATAAATGCTTTCCCTTTTCCAAATGCTTTTTTTATGTTTTTATTCATGGATATTCTCCCCTCTGTAACGTGCGATTGCTGCACAGTCCTTGTCTCCGCGTCCGGATAATGTAATGACTACAATCTCATCTTTGTCCATCTGTGGTACGATTTTCTTTGCATATGCTACTGCGTGAGCGCTCTCGATGTCGTCACTGGAAAAATAGAGCATGTACGGAGAAGGATTGTGCGTCCGAAGCACCCGGTATGTATCAAAAAGACTTTCCTCGGCCTTCGCCCGCATCGGATTTGACAGAACTACCTGGAAAATGTCTCCCTCCCGAATATAATGCTTCGCTTTCTCTACCATTTTCTCGTATTTTTCTTCAGAGAATTGAGGCTTGATTTCGGTTTTTAACTGGATCGGTGGAAATTCCATTTTCTCACCTGTTTTCAGAATCTTCTCTATCTCATTCAACTTCGCCTCCGCTTTTTCATAAGATTGCTCCAAATCCGCCGAGCGAACTCCGGTAAATGTTGGAATCCCCGGAAGTTCCGGTGTCCGGTTCTCATCAATAATCTCACGAAGCACCTGACCCGGGTGATCAACTGTCCGAAGTTCTTCCTCTGACCAGCCTCCCAGACTGGTCTTTCTGATCCGCATCTTCCCGTCGGTACAAGTGATCTCCATGGATGGATCGTATCCAAGAAATTAATATCGTCCCCACTGCTCGGTCTGGCCCGCACTCTCAAGTAAATAGCCGTGCCTGCTTTCTTTTCTTAAAATGCGCATGACCTCAGCCAGCGTATATCTGTCGGAATACATTTCCCGGCAGACCGGAAAACGCCCTTGACAGAAATGCGGATACACTCAGATGTCAATCTAACTTTATACTCTTCTGACAAACACTTCCTACATGGCATTATCCAAACAGGTTCTAGGGTCTAAGGTCATACCTTACTCTCAGCTTTGTCTCACAAGCTCCCCTGGTTGTATTGAACTGTTATCAGTATAAACCACCTTTTTGAAAATACAAGAGAAACCGCAGATCCGGCTCTTAAGCGGGCCTGACCTGCGGTCTCCTATTTATCGTCTTTGACAGACATTTCTATTATATCTTTTATGATCTTTGATTAGCTTCTGCGTCTTCTTCTGAAGATCAGAGTAATGAATGCTGCAACCATTGCAGCCTCGATCATGAACAGATAGAACATAACGTGTGAATTGTCACCTGTCTTCGGCTGATTCTTCTTTGTATTGTCAGCTTTCTTGGCAGTGTTTGTATTCTTGTTGTTCTTGTTGTCACCCTTTACAGTCGTCTTATCGCCTGATGGGTTCTGATCAGAAGGTTTCTTATTATCATCGATAACAGTTCCTTTCTTCACGATCTCGAACTTATCTGTTCCGTCCGGTGTCTCAGCTAATGCATAGTTTGAATTTAATCCTTCTACATTTGCGTAAATGTCATATAATCCAACTGTCTCACCAGCTTCACGGGTTAATGTAACTCCAAGCTCGTCACCTTCTACAACAGCACTTGCTGCAGTTGTATCTTCAACTGCCTGTGCAACAGCTTCTCCAGTTGCTCTTGATACTGTGTATGTCAGTTCCGGATCAGCGTCATCTTCTACCTTCTTCTTAGAGTCGATAGAGATGTTAATCTTTCTTGGGTTAACTGTAAGGCTTCCGCCTTCATATGTTACCTTGAAGTTTGCATTGTCTAATCCACTAACGTTAATTGCATATGGTGTAGTGCTTGCTGCCAGGTGTTTTCCTTCGTCCTGTCCTTCAATGCTGAAGTCTAATGACGGGAAGTCTGCTCCACTTACAATTGCTGGATCTGCCAGTTCACCGTTCATGTCGGAGATGTAATAATCAACATCCGGTACATCATCACCATATTCGATGGCCATGTTCATTGTCTTGATTGTGATTGGTCTTGCAAGAATATCAAATTTTCTATCTCCACAAGTAATATCATAATTCTTGTTTGCATTTTCAACCTGGGCTTTGATTGTGTAATGTCCTGGTGTTACATCTTCTGGTGTTTTAACAACAGAGACTGTTCCAAGACTTGCAATCTCTTCTTCAGATAATACCTTACCATTTTCATCTGTTACTGTGTAAGTGAATTCTGGTAACTGATCACGATAGTAAATTGGATTCTGAGGAGCATTTGGTGTAACTGTAACTACTTTTTGTTTTATAAATAATCTTGTGTATTTAGCATCTACACATGCATACTTAGAATCACCTTTGTAAGAAGCCATTACCTGATACATTCCTGCATCTGTCGGCTTTTCTGCACTCTTATATCCTGATGAACTCATATAAATGATATCTGCTTCTGCGATTCTTTCGTCTCCATGGTATACACCTGCTGTTATGCCGTGTGGCTGTCCATCATACGGAACTTCAAGATCTATACTATCATCAAATCTAATCTCTGTCTCAGCTTTTTTTACTGTATAGCATCTGACGATTGGTGCCGCTACATAATTGCCACCAACTGTGTAGATTTTTTCTACATAATTACCTGGCTCTCTGAGTGCATCTTCCGGCTCATTGCCTTTACTGCTTACCCATTTTCCGTCAGCTGTTACACCCACATATTTTGTCTTAATATTCGCACTGACAGTTTGCCCGTTCTGTGTTGCTTTTCCACTAAAGTCAAATTCCTGTGCTTCCTCATACGTTAAAGTACAATTCTTTGGAAGTGGACTATTGAACTCCAGTTTTACATCTTTTGACTGAGGTGCAATTGTCAGGTATCCAACACCTACTGCTGTGTTGTAGTTCTGGCTTGTAGATGCTCCTGCTGCAAGGTATACACCTGATTCTGTTGGTCGTTTGAAAGAAATAGACCAGTCTGCTGCTGCCGGATAAATCTTCAGAATCTGATTAACAACTTTCTGTACAGCGGAAATAATACCTGCATTATCTCCTAAATCAGGAAGCTTGTTGATAACGGTCATAAGATTTCCAACGGTCACTTTTCCATCCGGTACTAATGCTAAAATTGCCTGTTCCAATGGTACTTCTATTGTACCAATTACAGGAACTTTCTGTTTGATAACAATATTAGAAACATCAAATCCAACAAATGATTTTCCATTTCCATCGATTCCAACAATCATTCCAAGTGGTGCTGCATCTGATGGATCACTTGAGAATATCTGAGAGAAGCTTTCGCCATATTTAATATTCTGGCTGTTTACCCATACCTTTGCATCACCTTTTTTGATTGTGATGGTTGTTGTCGCAGAACTTGACAGATAATCTTCATTTCCGTTATAGGTAACTGTGATTTCCTGTTCTCCTGCTTTCCATTCATCTGTAGATGGAGTATAAGTAAAGTCATCTGCTGTTGTCTCAATCTTATTACCTGCTTTATCTGTTACAGTTGCATTCTGAGCAATCAGAACTTTGATTACTGCATCCATCATCTCAGTTGACTGATACTTCATCATAATTCCATCGTTGATAGAAAGTGTAGTTTCCTCACGAAGGTCTTTTAATGTGATTGTAACAGTCTTCTGCATAAATGGATACTTGTCTGTTCCCTTGTAGGTGATACGGATTTTTTCAGTACTCTTTCCAAATTCATGTAAAGTTGGTTCATACCACTCTGGCTGATAACCGATTGCCTTCCAGTTACCTAATCCTGTCAACGATGCATCGTACTCAATTGTTACATCATTCAATGTAATCTCCGGTACATTGTCTGTTCCAACAACTGCAGCAAAGATATTCTGCGCAATCTTATCTGTTGACATTCCATTGTGATATGATACCTCGGCATCTTTCACATCTAACTTACACTGAACTATCTGAGCAGTAATATTAAATATTTCATTATCCAAATCACCAGTCTTTAAAGTAACTGTTGCTGTCTGGTTAGCATAAGTAACATCCTCTACAGGATTATTGTTTACAAATATATTTTCTACCGCATACCCGTTATCCGGTGTTACATTAACTGTATAAGTAGAATTCAGTGCAACTTTCTTGCTAGCTATATCCTGACCATCAATTGTAATTTTTCCGTTCTCTGGATTGGTTACATTAACAAATGCACCAGCTGTTGCTTCGTATACAACATTGATTGTTGCATCTGTAACCGGCAGTGTATAGAAGCCATCTGCATTTGGAGTCATTGGTGTTTCACCATTTTTTACAGTTACATCATAGCCATCTACGTCATTGACTGTAAATGTTTTGTTCTCTGTGTCGTAGGATTTTACAGTGTCTGTAACAGCGGTACCATCAATCTTGACACCTGCGCCTTCAATGTTTGTGACATTGAAAGTTACATTGCTGTAATTCTTGACTGTGAATGTTCCAGCCTGTACCCATTCCATTGTAGGATTAATCCATGACCCGCCTGTTTTGATATACTTTTCAACTGTCACAGTTCCAGATGCTAAGGTATACTCCTTAGATAAATCTAATGGTGTTATTTCATTCCAATCATCAGTACTTGCAGTCTTTTTATATCGATACCTTGTAGCAGCACCAAACCAATCTTTAAAATCCTTTAACAACGTAGCACCTTTGATTGTCTCACCTTTGTGAATCTCCAATACATTTCCTGCCTTAACCGCTTTCGCATCCTGCGCACTCTGCGCATCAGCTGCTGCCGGCTGGGAAGCTGTGTTGTTCTGTGTTGTGCCTGACTGTGCTGTGTTGTTCTGTGTTGTGTCTGACTGTGCTGTGTTGTTCTGTGTTGTGCCTGACTGTGCTGTGTTGTTCTTGGATGTGTTATCCTGTGAACTGTTTGTCTGACTATTGCTGTCTGATTCAGTCGATGTGCTTTCATTCGTTCCGGCAGTCGTCTGGTTTCCAGCATTTTCCTGCTGTCCGGCACTGCTTGAATCTTCTGATCCGGCAGTTCCTGAAGTCTGGTCTTCTGACTGTACTTCCTGAGCGGTGTCATTTCCGGCAGCGTATGCGGTTGCCGGCATTCCTGAAAGCACCATAGAACAGGCAATTACTGATGCAAGCAACTGCTTGTACTTTCTCTTCTTCATCGCTTTTCTACTCCTATTAATTTTTCATTCCAAAAATATTTTCCCCCGTGGGCATAGACTCCCACAGTTAATTTTATATTAGCTTCTTTTTCTCATTAAGTCAATTCAAGCAGCCCCATTATTTTCCTTTTTCTTGTTTTTTATGCATATTTTTTCTCTCTGCTATTTTTTTATAGACATATGCTGACATTCTGATGACAGTTGCAGCATCCGGCAGCTTCTTCCGGACACATCGTAGCACAAGACAAAAGCTATTGCATCCAATATCTGCAATAGCTTTTTCCTTTATTTTCTATTCTGCTTTATCATTCTCCGGTTTTATCGTCTTACTTTGCGAATCCTACGACGACTTCCCGTCCGTCTGCCACATTTTCGAACATCCCCTTGATTACTTTCTTTGCATTCTCATCTGCATTTTCAAGGAATCCATATTCGTCTGATTCTGCTTTTTTCTTTGCCTTCTTTTCTACTTCCCCGACTAATTCCATGACTGCCTCTTTATCTACACTCATAATTGCGAAGTTCGTGTCATAGATCTTCAGGTCACTGGACTTGATCTTGATCGAATCTTCATCGATCGTGCAGTGCGGGATTGTGATCGTAATCTTGTCATCGGTCTCTTTGATCTTTGCGTTCTGCACATCCAGCCCGGCAGTGATGGTTGTTTTATACTGTACCAGGAACCGGTTCTTATTGATCAGCGGGATGGTTCCCTTTGTGCTCCTGAATACATCTGAGATGATCATCTTCTGTGTGGTCAGCTCTGCAGCATCTTCCAGTGTAGTCTCGAGCGGGATGCTCTCTTCCTTCGGACTGGTGATATACTTGTATGCAGATATCGAACCGATACTGATTACAACTGCGACTGCGCCCTCAGCGGTCCATTTGGCAAACTGCATCTCCACCCGGCTCTCACCTCCCCGGACTCTCTGTGCGCGCATGATTGCTTTAATCTCCGCTTCAACGGTTTAGTTGATTAAATTATTTTTCTATAAATTAGCACAACATTTTTTATTGTCAACATATTCTGAAATCTCTTTTGTATTTTTCTAAATACACTTTGTAAAATACTATCTTTTTTTCCTTCGATGGCGTTATAATAATCCTGGCGAATTTGAGCTTTGTACGAGGCAGCTTTTGTTCTTACAAAAATTGCGGATGTACTTTTTAATTTTAATGACAAATTCAAAATACAGGAGGTATTAATCAATATGACTATTACAGAAGATATCAAATATGTTGGCGTGAACGACCATGACATTGATCTTTTTGAAGGACAGCATCAGGTAGAGAATGGTATGGCATACAATTCTTATGTGATCACGGATGATAAAATTGCCATTTTTGATACCGTTGATGCACATTTTTCAGAAGAATGGCTTGCAAATATAAAAAATGTGCTCGGTGATGCAAAACCAGACTATCTGATCATTCAACATATGGAACCTGATCACTCCGCAAGTATTGGCATATTTATGGAGAATTATCCAGATACCACAATTGTGGCAAGCGCGAAAGCATTTACCATCATGAAGCAATTCTTTGGATGTGATTATGCAGAGCACCAGCTTGTAGTCAAAGAAAAAGACACACTGGAACTTGGAAAACATACACTTACATTTGTTGCAGCACCTATGGTTCACTGGCCGGAAGTCATTATGACTTACGATTCCTATGCAAAAGTATTCTTCAGTGCCGATGCATTTGGAAAATTCGGTGCATTGGATGTTGAGGAAGACTGGGCTTGCGAAGCAAGACGCTATTATTTCGGAATTGTTGGAAAATACGGCGCTCAGGTACAGGCTCTTCTTAAGAAGGCTGCCGGTCTTGATATCCAGACCATCTGCCCACTCCACGGACCAGTACTGAACGAAAATCTGGACTTCTATCTGAACCTGTATCAGACATGGTCTACTTATGAGCCGGAAGATAAAGGCGTGCTCATTGCCTATACTTCCGTCTATGGAAATACAAAGAAAGCTGCTGAATTACTGGCTCAGATGTTAGTAGACAAAGGCTGTGAGAAAGTTGCAATCACAGATCTTGCAAGAGATGACATTGCCGAGGCTGTGGAAGATGCATTCCGCTATGACCGCCTCGTACTGGCAACAACAACCTACAATGGGGATGTCTTCCCATTTATGCGAGAGTTCATTGAATCACTGACCGAACGCAATTACCAGAAACGTACCATCGGACTGATTGAAAACGGTTCCTGGGCTGCAACCGCTGCCAAAGTGATGCGTCAGTTATTTGAAAAGAGCAAAGAAATCACATTTACAGAAACTACTGTAAAGATTATGTCAGCGCTGAACGAAGAAAGCACAACACAGCTTGAAAACCTGGCAGAAGAGTTATGTAAATAAATAAAACTCCTTAAAAAATGTTGAATGACAGTTTCAGTTGTCGTTCAACATTTTTTTGTATACTAAGAGATAAGAATGGATATACAATCATCAATGGTACAGGAAATTATTATACAGAAGCGCAGCCCCGAGAGCAGACTCGAACCGACATAATCGTGGATTATTTAGGAAAACAGTATGTAATAGAATTAAAAATCTGGCGAGGTGATGAGTACAACAAAAGAGGCGAAAAACAACTGGCTGAATATTTAGATTACTATCATTTGTAAAAGGGATATTTGTTGAGTTTCAGTTTCAATAAGAACCAAAAGACAAGATTGAAAGAAATCGAAGTGGGTAATAAAAAAATCATAGAAGTGGTAGTATAAAAAATATTACAATGATAGCAGAAGAATAACCGCCCATCGTCCTACAAACATGAGCGGTTATTCATAACCCATTAATATCAGGCGAACCGTCAACGGTAGCACCTTTCTTATTCTTTTGATATATCTATATTAACATTAAATATATATCAATTCAAGAGTTCCTTTCCATTCTCCCATCATCTCTATTTTCTAACCCCAAGGATTTTCGTCCGGGTATCTTACACCTTTCGGCTGGTTGTATCCAATCTCGTCTACCGGTACTCCAATATATTTGAATACTTCGTAGAGTGCTTTTGCGTAATGACCGAATGCTACTGCGCCGTGATGTGGGAAGTTCTTCTCAATTAGCACATGGCGGTAGAAGCGTCCCATCTCCGGAATTGCGAATACTCCGATAGATCCGAAAGAGTGTGTTGCTACCGGCAGGATCTCGCCCTGTGCGATATATCCGCGGAGGATATTGTCTGCGGTGCTCTGGAGACGGAAGAATGTGATATCTCCTGGAACAAGATCACCTTCCAGTGTTCCCTGTGTTACTTCTTCCGGAAGTGTTCTTGCCATGATCTTCTGGTATTTCATCTCGTGGCTGCTCAGCTTACAGGAAGCTGTATTTCCACAGTGGAATGCCATAAATGTATCTTTCTGGGTGTAGTCGTATTTGTCCTTGATGTCTTTTTCGTACATATCTCTCGGCACAGAATTATTGATATCAAGAAGTGTGACTGCGTCCTGGCTGACTACTGTTCCGATGAACTCGCTGAGTGCACCGTAAATGTCTACTTCACAGGATACCGGAATGCCTCTTGCTGCCAGACGGCTGTTTACATAGCATGGTACGAATCCGAACTGTGTCTGGAATGCCGGCCAGCATTTTCCGGCGATTGTCACATATTTGCGGTAGCCTTTGTGTTCCTCAATCCAGTCTAATAATGTCAGCTCATACTGTGCCAGTTTCGTAAGGATCTCCGGCTTTTTATTTCCTGCTCCGAGCTCAGATTCCATATCTTTTACGACTTCTGGAATTCTCTCGTCTCCGGCGTGTTTGTTAAATGCCTCAAACAAATCCAGCTCTGAGTTTTCTTCGATTTCAATTCCGAGATTGTAAAGCTGTTTGATTGGTGCATTACATGCAAGGAAGTTGAGCGGTCTTGGACCAAAGCTGATGATTTTTAAGTTATTTAATGCATCAACGGCTCTCGCAACCGGAAGAAAATCGTGAATCATATCTGCACATTCCTCTGCGGTTCCAACGGGATACTCTGGAATATATGCATGAATATTGCGAAGTTTCAGGTTGTAGCTTGCATTTAACATACCACAATATGCATCGCCACGTCCGTCCAGAAGATCTACTGCGCTCTCTTCTGCAGCTGCCACAAACATTTTCGGTCCATCGAAATGTTTTGCGAGCAATGTCTCGGAAATCTCCGGTCCGAAGTTTCCAAGGTAAACGCAAAGTGCATTACAGCCTGCTGCCTTGATATCTTCCAGCGCCTGTACCATGTGAATCTCACTCTCCACAATACAGACTGGACATTCGTAAATGTCTGTCTCATCGTATTTTGCTTTATAAGCCTCTACCAGCGCTTTTCTTCTATTTACTGATAATGGCTCCGGGAAGCAATCTCTGCTGACTGCTACAATACCAATTTTAATTTTAGGAATATTTATCATGTTCTTTTCCTCCTTAAGTTCTGGCCGGTTCACTCCCTGCCAATTAATTTTCTGATCATTTATCTCCCTGGCTGACCGTAATAAGCATTTGCACCGTGTTTTCTGTAATAATGCTTATCCTGAAGTTCCTGTGGCGCTGGTTTTATCTGTGGATTGATCAGTTCTGCACGGGCTGCCATTTTCGCAACTTCTTCCAGTACCACTGCGTTATGTACAGCTTCTTGTGCATCCTTTCCCCATGTAAATGGGCCGTGATTCTTGCAGAGTACTGCCGGTGTTGCGATATAGTCCAGATTTTGGATTGCAAATTCATCAGCAATCAGGACTCCTGTATTTTTTTCATAAGCTTCGTCGATTTCTTCTTTTGTAAGATTTCTCACACAAGGAACTTCTCCATACAGATAATCTGCATGAGTCGTTCCATAGCACGGAATTCCCCGTCCTGCCTGTGCCCAGCTCGTAGCCCACGGTGAGTGTGTATGTACTACACCACCGATTTTCGGGAAACGGTTATAAAGAACAACGTGGGTGGCTGTATCAGAAGATGGATTTAAATCTCCCTCTATTTTATTACCATTAAGATCTACCACGACCATGTCTTCTGGTGTCAGTTTCTCATAATCTACTCCACTTGGCTTGATAACAAAAAGTCCTTTTTCCCGGTCAATTCCGCTGACATTTCCCCATGTAAATGTGACAAGTCCGTAATGAGGAAGAAGCATATTGGCCTCATAGACCTCTTTTTTTAATTCTTCTAACATTGCTGTCTCTCCTTTTCCCCTGCACGGCTCGTATTGATTATCTCATTTCATACTTCAAAGCCGTACAGGGCACTACCACCGATTAAACTATAAGATTCTCAAGAGCTGCCTTCTCAATGGCAATTCCTTTTTTATATCTCTCGATAAATGTCTCGAATCCTTTTACATCTTCCGGATCTGGATCCATAGAAGTTCCTTTATTGCCTGCAAATACTTTCTCTGACAGATAGTGTGCCAGTGTCTCATCTGATTCTTTGTTCAACATATAAGATGCCAGAAGTGCCATGCCCCAAGGGCCGCCTTCTCCTGCGGTCTCCATAACAGATACCGGTGTGTCAATGGCTGCTGCCAGAATTCCCTGTCCGACACCTTTTGTTTTAAATAGCCCGCCGTGCCCAAGAATCTTATCAATCTGTACCTGTTCTTCCTTTAACAAAATGTCCATGCCGACTTTTAAGGCTCCTAATGATGTATAAAGGTGTGTTCGCATAAAGTTTGCAAGATTAAATCTGCTCTCAGGCGATCTGACAAAGAGTGGTCTTCCTTCTGTCACGCCTGTGATATTCTCTCCTGACAGATAACCGTAGGAAAGAAGTCCGCCACAGTCTTTGTCTCCTTCCAGTGCTTTGTTATATAAAGTTCCAAATAACTGGTTCATATCCACTTCCATACCGAAGCTTTCGGCAAATTCGCGGAAGAGTCCAACCCATGCATTTAAATCTGAAGTACAGTTGTTGGCATGTACCATACCGACCAGACTTCCGTCCGGGGTCGTAACAAGGTCGATTTCCGGATAGACTTTCTTTAATTCTTTTTCCAATACGACCATAGCAAATACTGACGTTCCGGCAGATACATTTCCAGTGCGTTTTGCCACACTGTTTGTCGCTGCCATTCCGGTTCCCGCGTCACCTTCCGGCGGACAAAGTGGAATTCCTGCTTCCAGATTACCGCTTGGATCAAGCAGTTTTGCACCTTCCGGTGTCAAAATTCCTGCGTTTTCCCCGGCAACCAGTATTTTCGGAAGAATATCCTTTAATTTCCACGGATAATTCTTGTCTGCAACTAAGAGATCAAACTTCTGGATCATGGCTGCATGATACTGTTTTGTTTCCGGATCGATCGGGAACATTCCGGAGGCATCTCCGATTCCGAGTACTTTCTGCCCCGTCAATTTCCAATGAATATATCCTGCCAGTGTGGTGAAAAACTCAATATCCTTTACATGGTCTTCTCCATTTAAGATTGCCTGATACAAATGAGCAATGCTCCATCTCTGAGGAATATTGTACTGAAAAGCTTCTGTAAGTGCCTCGGAGGCTTCCCCTGTGATTCCATTTCTCCATGTGCGGAATGGAACAAGAAGTTCTCCATTTTTATCAAATGCCATATAGCCATGCATCATGGCACTGAACCCAATCGCTCCGATTTTCTTTAAAATCACTCCATAAGATTCTTCTACGTTAAATGCCAGTTTCTGATAACTGTCCCTGAGTCCCTGCCAGATATCATCAAGGCTGTAGGTCCATATTCCATTTTCCAGACGATTCTCCCACTCATGATCTCCAGAAGCAATCGGGTGATGATTTTCATCAATGAGTACTGCTTTGATTCTTGTAGAACCAAATTCAATACCAAGGACTGTTTTTCCTTTTTCTATTAATTCTTTTCTACTACTCATATCATTTTCTCCGTTTCTTTCCGAAATTATCTGCGATAAGCAAGCTCATTCCAGCGAAGTTCATTTTTCAACTGACGGATGGTTGTGTCTGCGTCAATGTAGACAGCCTCGATTCCCATTGCTTCTGCCCAGTCGCCCATCTGCTCTGCACTTAAATCATAAGAAAATGCAGTGTGATGTGCGCCGCCTGCCAGAATCCAGCTCTGTGCTCCGATTTTAAGATTCGGTTTCGGTGTCCAAAAAGCAGTTGCTACCGGAAGCTTCGGCATCGGCTTTTCTGTTTTTTTACACTCCACTTCATTGATCAGAAGACGGAAACGGTCTCCCAGATCAATAAGGGAAGCAGCAATTGCCGGTCCTTCTTTCGCCGTGAATACAAGTCTTGCCGGATCTTCCCTGTCGCCCATGCTCAGTGGCTGTTCTTTGATACTGATCTTGCCGTCTGCAATGGTCGGGCATACCTCCAACATATGTGCTTCCAGAATTCCTTCTTTACCTGGCACCAGATTGTATGTGTAATCTTCCATAAAGGAAGTTCCTTTTGCGTCCTTCATGCCACCGGTCATAATCTTCATAAGTCTGACCATGGCTGCAGTCTTCCAATCTCCTTCCGCTCCGAAACCGTACCCTTTTTCCATCAGTCTTTGCATTGCAAGTCCCGGAAGCTGTTTAAATCCGCCAAGGTCTCCAAAATGTGTAACGATTGCCTGATAGTTGTTCTCTTCCAGGAACCTTTCCAGACCAATTTCAATTCCTGCCTGAACGGCTACATGACGGCGGAACTCCTTCTCATCTCTTCCTTCTAAGAGAATTTCATATTTGTCATAATATTCTTCAACTAATGTATCAATATCTGCCTGAGAGACTGCATTTACTGCTTCTACTGCCTCATTGACCGGATAAGCGTCTACCTCCCAGCCGAACTTGATCTGCGCCTCTACTTTGTCACCTTCGGTAACGGCAACATTTCTCATATTATCTGCAATACGCATCACACGGATATGACTGCTTTCGACAACTCCGACTGCAGTTCTCATCCAGGAACCGATCTGCTTCTGCACGTCTTCATCTGCCCAGTAGCCGACAACGACTTTCCGGTTCATATGAAGGCGGCTGAAAATGTGTCCGAATTCCCGGTCACCGTGTGCGGACTGATTCTCGTTCATGAAATCCATGTCGATGGTGTCATACGGAATCTCCCGGTTGAACTGTGTATGCAAATGGAGCAGTGGTTTTCTGAATTCCTGCAGTCCCAGTATCCAGGATTTTGCCGGTGAAAATGTGTGCATCCACGTAATGACTCCTGCACAATTTTCATCTGTATTCGCCTCATTGAATGTCCGGCGAATCAGTTCATTTGTAATCAAGGTCGGTTTCCATACAACTTCATATGGAAGATTTCCGGAGGCATTGAGTGCCTCCACAATCTTCTTTGCATGTTCTGCCACATGGGCCAGGCATTCATCTCCATATAAATCCTGAGAGCCGGTACAGAACCAGAACTGATAATTTTTCGTTTTTAACATCGGTCATTACCCCCTGTTCTTACGAGCCATAACAATACTCTGGATTACAAGGAACAGACAAAGCATTGCTGCGATCGTAATTCCTGTCCACCATGCCTGATCCAGACCTGCGGAAGATACGATATTCTGGATTGTACTTAAAGAAAGTACTCCGAAAAATGTTCCGATAATATTTCCAACACCACCGGTCAGAAGTGTTCCACCAATGATAGAGGAAGCGATTGCGTTCATTTCCATTCCTGTCGCATGGGAAGCAGAACCTGATCCTACGTGAAGGAAATATACATAGCCTGCGATTCCCGCCAGAACTCCACTGAAAAGCTGTGCAAGGAAACGTGTTCTTTTTACATTAATACCAAGCATCAGTGCACTTTGTTTGTTTCCACCGACTGCGTAGAATGCCCGGCCAAGCTTGGACCAGCGAAGCATTACGAACATCAGGACTACAATAAGCAGTGCCACAATAACTCCGATTTCTACATAAGCATCCACATATTTACCGATTCGGTTTACGGAACCCATTCCAGGTACGATAACACGGGTATCTTTTAATGCAACGAATGCTTTATTCTGTACGTTGAACGGATCTGTATGTACAATAGTCGTCATACCACGGGCAAAGAACATACCTGCCAGTGTTACGATAAATGGCTGGATATCAAGATAAGCAACCAGGAATCCCTGAACGAGTCCGAATGCAAGTCCAATTCCAAGTGCAATCAGTATAGACATGGCTACATTTCCACCCATGTAATCCAGATATACACCACAGCTCATACTGACAAGTGCTACCACTCCACCGACGGAGATGTCGATTCCGCCTGTAATCATAACTAAACTCAGTCCACAGGAAGTAATTAAAAGTGCTGCATTTGCATTTAGAATGTTAAAGAATGTCTGTGTCTTTAAAAATCCACCGCCCTGAAATATCATTGCGCCGATATACATGGCAAAGAATACGACAATCGTAATTGTCAGGAGTAGATTTGTATCCGAAATATTTCTTTTCTTTTTAGATTTCATACTAAGCTACCTCCTTCTTTGCCTGCATTTTCTTTGTAAATGAAGCAAATTTCTCACGTACGACCGGTGCACTGATTACAACCAGAATGATTACTACAACTGCCTTGTAAGCAGAGATTGCATCGGATTTTACATTGAATTTATAAAGTGTTGTTGTCAAAAACTGAATGACGTATGCTCCGAGAATTGAAGCTGTCATGTTAAATTTACCACCGCTTAAGGAGTTTCCTCCGAGGGCTACTGCCAGGATTGCATCCATCTCAATATCCTTCGCAATAACAGAATAGTTAATGGAAGAAATACGGCTGACCTTGATCAGTCCTGCCACTGCCACGCAAAGTCCTAAGATTACAAAGCTTAAGAATTTGATAAATGCAGGATTCAGACCGTTCAATCTGGAAGAATGCTCATTGATTCCAACCGCCTGTGTGTATAATCTGAGATTTGTAAATTTCATGGCCAGTGCGATCACGATCATACATGCAACTGCAATGAAAAATGGTGTCGGAATCGGGATTCCCGGAATAAATCCTCCAAAGTATGCAAATGTCGGATCACTGACGACCGGAAGTTCATTGTTATTAATCCATGCTGCGATAGAACGTCCTGCTGTGTATAGAATCAGGGTCGCTACCATCGGCTGAATCTTGAAGCCTGCAACAAGGATACCGTTAAATGCACCGAATAACATGGATACAACGCATGCTACTAAAAATGCTACAATGATCGGAGCCTGAAGTTTGTCCGGTCTGGAATTTGTTCCACAGAGTACTCGTAAGATCACGGAACCCGCAATAGCAATTCCGGCGCCCACACTGATATCCTGTCCGCCGGAAGCCGCTGTTACAAGGGTCATTCCTATTGCAAGAATTGCAAGCTCTGAGCCATAGTCAAGAATTGTAATCAGATATCCGGATAATACATGGTTTCCGGCACTGTTGACGTCCATGGAAATCTTGTAAAATGACGGGTCTGCAATTAAGTTAAATACAGCGAGCAGAAGAAGCGCCGCAATCGGAATCAGAATCTGCTTACCGCTGAACATATTCATAATATTTTTTGATTTTTTTGTTGTAGTGTTCTGCATTATTCTTTGTCACCTCCGGCAATTGTGTCCATGATACTGCTCTGTGACAATTCCTCTCCTGAAAGCTCTCCGACTTTCTTTCGGTCTCTCATGACAATCAGTCTGGAACATGTACGAAGCATCTCATCTGTCTCAGAAGAAATAAATGTTACACTCATACCTTCTGATGCAAGCTTAAGTACTAATTTCTGAATTTCAACCTTAGTACCGATATCAATACCTCTGGTTGGCTCATCGAGAATCAGATATTCCGGGTGAGTCAGAAGCCATCTTGCCAGAATTACTTTCTGCTGATTACCACCGGATAGTGATTTGATCGGTGTGTCTGCGGAAGCGGTCTTGATTTCCAGGAGCTTGATATATTCATCTGCAAATTTATTTGCCTGTGCTTTTGAAAATGGTTTGAAGAATCCACGAAGCACCTGTGCCGCCAGAATGATATTGTCTCTGACTGACAGATCTCCGACAATTCCGTCTCTCTTACGGTCTTCCGGAAGATATGCGATTCCCTGCTTCATAGCATCAAGTGGTTTATTGATTTTTACTACTTTTCCGCTTTTCTTTACTGTACCGCCAGTCACACGATCTGCTCCGAAGATTGCACGCACGCACTCGCTTCGTCCAGATCCGAGAAGTCCGGTAAATCCATTGACTTCTCCTTTTCTTATATTAAAATCAAATGGTTTGATTCCGGCATTGCTCTGTAAGCCTTCCACTTCAACGACCGGTGGAATGGACTCATCTGCCTCATAGACCAGACTTTCATCTTTAATATCCGCCTCATCGTCCAGTTCTTTACCAAGCATCTTGGCTACCAGCTTGACTCTCGGGAGATCCTTGATTTCATATTCACCTACTAATTTTCCGTCACGGAGAACCGTGATTTTATCACACACTTCATATACCTGATCCAGGAAATGTGTTACGAATATAATTCCAACACCTCTGGAACGTAAGTCTCTCATGAGTCCGAATAATTTTTCTACTTCCTGTTCATCAAGGGAAGATGTCGGCTCATCGAGAATCAGTACTTTACAGTCCATATCGACCGCACGGGCAATTGCTACCATCTGCTGGATCGCGATAGAGCAACTGGAAAGCTGCTGTGTTGCTTTTGCGGGAATATCCAGTGATTTCAGAATCTTATCCGCGTCCGCATTCATCTTCTTCCAGTTCTGTCCGATTCCTTTTCCACGTCCGATGTACATGTTCTCTGCCACGGAAAGGTTCGGACAGAGTGTAATCTCCTGGTACACCGTACTGATTCCAAGATTCTGTGCGTCTTGTGGAGAACGGATTGCAACTGCTCCTTCATGTTCCTTCAGGAAGATATCTCCACCGTCTTTTTCATAAACTCCGGTCAGAACCTTGATCAAGGTTGACTTACCTGCACCATTCTCTCCCATCAATGCATGAATCTCTCCCTCACACAATGTGAAATCTACTGCCTGCAGTGCCTTGACTCCCGGGAAACTTTTATAGATATTTTTCATTTCCAATACAGAATTCTCTTTCACCAGCGTACTCACCTCTTCATTCTTACTTACTGTTTTTGCTTATTATTTTCTATCTCTTTTCGGGTTTGTTTTCCTTTTAAGAGAAAATGCGCGACGCCGCGTATTTTTTTATTTTTTCTTACGCTGCGCCGCGCGACTTAACACATTTTTTCTACATTTTGATGCCTGTGGATTACGACCTGTTGCGCACTCCCACAATCCATCATTAGATACCGAACTGATCTACATCGTCCTGTGTGATTGTTGTTGCATCGAATCCCTTCTCGTCCATGATGATTGTCTTCTCGTCAATCTTCTCACCAGACTCAAGTTTCTTGATAACATCTTCGATGTAGGAAGCCTGATAAGGGTTGCACTGTCCATCATAGTTCCAGTTCTGGTTCAGAAGTTCTTCTAATGCCCATTTGTTGCAGTCAAATCCCATAACGATAACATCTTTTCCAACACCGTGGGAGATATTTGCTTTGTCAAGAGCTGCTACAGCACCTTTAGCCATATCGTCGTTCTCTGCATAGATTACATTGAATGCCTGTCCGGAATCGATAACGGACTGTACAATCTGCTGTGCTTTCTCTGCATTCCACTCTGCTGTCTGCTCTGTTACAATGTTCCATCCCTCAGATTTTGCTGTATCTGCAAGTGCGCCAGAACGTCCTTTCTGAGCTGCTGATCCCATAACACCCTGAATATGAATGATGTTATACTCAGGTAATTTCTGGTCTTTTAACCAGTTTGCTGCTGTCTCACCTTCTTTTTCCATGTCGGATACGATAGATGCTGCATACAGGCTTTCGTCTGCATCAATTGTACGGTCGAACAGAATAACCTGTGTACCTGCGTCCTGAGCGTCTTTCAGGACACTGTCCCAACCTGCTGTATCAGCAGCGGAGAGAAGCAAGTAATCAACACCGTCCTGGATAAACTTCTGAGCTGATGTAATCTGCTCATCATTCTTTAAGCTGTAAGCGAATGAAGCGTCATATCCATTCTCTTTTGTAAATGTTGCTTTTAAGTCTTTATCATTTGCTGTACGATATCCGGATTCGTTTGGATCGTTGTTGATGATACCAACTTTGATCAGTCCGTCACCAGAATCGGATTTTGCGCCGTCAGCTGTTTCTTTTGATCCTCCGCAGCCTACAAGTCCAATGACCATCATAGATGCGAGTAAAACTGAGATAATTTTTTTCTTCATAATCTTCCTCCTGATCTTCCTGATTATTTTTACATCAGTTACTTTATTCTGTTTTTGAAAGGCCTCTCTTTTTCTTGATTTCACTATAGCATTCCACCTGTTTGTCCGCAATTATGAAAATAGCTATTTTTAAAAGTTTATCAGTTATTTACAATACAACTTTTTTGTATTAAAATATCAAATAAATACAAGTTTATTTTTGATGTTTACTATTCTCAGATAAACAGTGATTTTCTTTTGATATCGTTGTTTTTTTGACATATTTTATGTGGATTTTTACATTTTACAGTCGTTATCTTTGTAGTTGTTTTACATAAAAGTTTGATTTTTTCAGGGGAACGTTAGATTTTCTCAGATTTTTTTATGTTAAGAAAAGATAATTTTTTTCAAAAAGGAGATTTTTTTATGGCGATTAAATACAAATGGCTGGCCGGAACGCTCCGGGATCTGATTAAAAAAGATGTGAAAAATCAAATTAATAAGCTGCCATCAGAACAGGAGCTGTGCAGACGTTATCATGTCAGCCGCCAAACCGTAAGGCAGGCTCTGAATCTTCTTACACAGGAAGGTCTAATTGAAAAGCGCCATGGAAGCGGCAGTTATATTACCGGACATTCTGCAAATCTGTCTGATGACCAGATTGCTATTTTGATTTCTGATGATTCCAATTATATTTATCCCGGTGTATTAGATGATATTCAGGGAACACTTCGAAAATATCATTTTTCATCACAGGTTCATATTACGAAAAATGAAACTTATGAAGAGCGCAAGATTCTGACAAAACTCTTATCTGCGCCACCACGGGGAATCATTGTGGAAGGATCCAGAAGTTATCTGCCGAATCCGAATCTGGATCTGTACCGTGCACTTCAAAAAAAGAACTGCCGCTTTGTCTTTTTACATAATTACTATCAGAATTTCAGTCAGATCCCTTTTGTAAAAGACGACAATTTTTCCGGAAGCCGCCAGCTTACAGAGTATCTTCTTTCCCAGGGACATACAGCAATTGGCGGCATCTTTCACTCTGACGACCTGCAGGGTGCAGAACGCTTTCAAGGATTTATGGAGACTATGCGTAACCAGGGGCTTCCTGTCCCGGATTCCAGAGTCGGCTGGTTCAACTCTCATGATCTGGACCACCTGCAGCGTTTTCAGGACACTGGGTTCTTAAAAAAAATCGTGCAGGACTCCTTGGAATCCTGCACGGCTGTCGTCTGTTATAATGATATGATTGCATATTTTTTAATTAAAGAACTGAATCTGGCCGGATACCATCTGCCTGATGATATGGCAATCGGAGCCTTTGATAATACTTACTTAAGCAACTCCCAGATTCTGACCCTGACTACTTTATCCCACAAATCCCATGAAATGGGCACTGCCGCTGCCAACATGATAATCCAGCAGCTCAAAGGAATTCCTGTCACATTTTTAGAAGTCCCATGGACTCTGATTCCAAAAGGAAGTACACCGGACAACCTTCTGGATAACCTTTAGTTCTTCTTTCCATTCCGGTAATCTCTCGGGCTGACTCCCTGCGTTTTCTTAAATACAAAGCTGAAATAATGGGAGTCTTTGTAGCCCACCGTTGCTGCAATCTCTGCGGTTGCCACAGTCGTATCCCGCAACAGCTTTCTTGCTTTTTCCATACGCTTTTCTGTCACGTATTCGGTAAATGTCTTCTCCATGCTCTGACTAAAGATAGAACTTAAGTAATTGGCATTAACCTGAACTTCACATGCCACATTTCCAAGTGTCAGCGACTCTTCGGTGTAATGATTCTGAATATATTCCAGTGCTCTTCGAAGAGTGTTGCCGCCCTGTGAATCGCTGTCCTTATCACGAATCTCTATCGCTATCTGAAGCATTTTTACAAAGTACTCAAAAACCTCTTCTGACTCCATATGAATATTCTGTGCATACTCGCCAATGGCCTGTAGATATTCTTCCTTTGAACCTCCGACTGACTCCACATAAGACAAAATCGTAAAGCGGATATTCAGCACTACATATTCGCAGAACATTCTGGATTTCAAGGCTTCGCTGATGCCCCCAAGATAGGACTCAACAAAATTGTAAATCTCCCCCTGGATACCCCTTGCCAGAAAATCCAGAATTACGTCCGGCGCCACTTTTGATGTGTCGACTGTCACTGCTGCCTGATTATTTTCTTCCTGGTTCGCCATATATTTTGACAGATTTTCCTCTGTCAGCACATGCATCTGTGGCAGAACAAAACGGTACGCAAGGCAATGACTGGCGCTCTTGTAACATTCTTTGAGCATACTCAGCCGCTCTACCGGTTTTCCTGCAGCCACGTACCAATCCATTTTTTCCAGCGCCTTCTCACATATCTTCCGGACATAATCCAGTGCCTTGTCTGTCTCCTTTTCAACGTTATCCTGATCTGATTTTATTAAGACTCCATAACAGTTTACATTCCACCGGAATACCTGATACTGTGGACACCTCAGAAAATAGTGCAGGATTTCTTCCTGCTGCCGCAAAAACTGCTCTACTTCCAGCTCCGACTGGTTCTTCCGGTGCTCCTGCAAATATATGAAAATCAGGTTATAGCTGGACGCTGTCAGCTCCATTTCAAGCTTGGCCGCCTCATCATAGATTTCTTTGACAGACATTTTCCCTTCCAGTACTTTTTCAAAGAAAATCCGTCTGGAAAACTGTTCATATTCATGCATTTCATTCTGAAGCATCGTCTGGTAATCTTCCTGTTCTGCATCCTGTTCAATCTTTTCTTTTAATTCCTGAAGCACTTTTCTTAAGTTCATTCTCGTCACAGGTTTCAGCAGATACTGATCTACCCCGATGGAAATGGCTTCTCTTGCATACTCAAAGTCATCATACCCGCTGATGATAATAATCTTTGTTCTTGGGAGTTCTTCCCTCACGATTCGACTCAATGACAGCCCGTCCATGAACGGCATCTTAATATCTGTGATCAGCACATCCGGTTTCGTCTTTCGTATAAGCGGAAGTGCCATTTCACCATCCGCTGCCTCCCCGACAAACCGATAGCCATACTGTTCCCACGGAATATTGTCTCTTAGACCTTCTCTGATTAAAGTTTCATCTTCTGCCAGAAATACTTTTAACATCACATCTTCACCCTTTTTTTAATCTACTCTTGTTCGAAATTCTGCTCTATGCTATGAATCCAATCTATTCCATAATTTCATAGAAATTTCGTTACAGATTTAGTAGGTTCGGTCATTCAACACACTCAACACATTTTTCTGTGTAAATACTTTTTCTTCCACGTAATTATCCTTTTCTATGCTCTGTCCTGTCTCCAGTGCCTGAATGATTTCTTCGATATATTTTCCCTGATATGGATTACATTCCACATCAACATTAATTGCCCCTGTCTTCACCTTTTCCAGCGCTTTCTTCGTTCCGTCAAAAGATATCACAGTGATATCTCCGCCTGTTCCGGTCGTCCTTCCTGCCGACTGAATTGCCTCCAGCGCACCAAAAGTCATGTCATCATTTTGGGATACAAGCACGTCAATCTCTGGATAAGTGTTCAGAAGCCTGCGCATTTCCTCTTCGCCTTTTGCCGTTGTGAAATCTGCATTTGTCTGCTCCAGAATATTCCAGTTTTCATGTTTTGCAGCTATCTCTTCAAATCCTTGTGTTCTTCCGAACATAGCTGTTGTTCCGGCAGTTCCCTGCAATACAACAATGTTCACCTGATCATCATTAAAACGCTGTCCTTTCAGATAATCTTCCAGCCATTTTCCCGCATTTCTTCCTTCTTCTACAAAATCAGAACCAACCCACGCTGTATATAGAGATTCGTCTTTCACGTTAATTTTCCTGTCCATCAAAATAACCGGAATCTCTGCCTCCCTTGCTTCCCGCAGTACAGTATCCCATCCATCCTCTACAATCGGAGAAAATACAATATAGTCCACTCTCTGGGAAATGAAGCTCCGAAGTGCTTTTATCTGGTTCTCCTGCTTCTGCCTTGCATTTTTAAAAATCAGAAAATACCCATTCTCTTTTGTTAATGTCTCCTTTACAGACCTTGTGTTAGCGGTCCGCCAGACTGACTCACTTCCTTCTTGAGAGACTCCAACTACAATTAAATTGTCATCGGTCGGCGTTCTTGTATCTTCCGCTTCGGGTTCCTGTCCGGCACAACCAGTAAGCAGTGCGAGTACGGCTAATACAATGATTACCTTTCGAAAAATCTTATTTTTCCGCTTCATTTTCTGCCTCCTCGCTTCTAGTGCTTTGTTTGCCTGCTTCCGGTTTTTCCGGATTATCTGTGATTGCCGGAATTTCAATCGTAATTCTCGTTCCGCTTCCTTTTTCAGACCAGATTTTCATACCAAATTCTGCTCCAAAATACATACGGATTCTTTCATTTACATTTGCAAGTCCAAATCCGCTTTCCGTTTCTTTACATGGTCTGGAAATTTCTTTTCCCAGTTTCTTTAATTCATCTTCATCCATGCCGACACCGTCATCAGCTACTGTCAGATAAAGATTTTCTCCCTCTTTCGTTCCTGTGATCTCAATCATTCCCCGGGAACGTTTATATTTAATTCCATGATATAACGCATTTTCCACAAGTGGCTGCAACGTAAGTTTTGGAATCTGATACTCATAAATTTCAGGATCTATATAAATATGGTAATCCAAAATGTCATGATACCGTTTTTCCTGAATCTGCAAGTAGCTGCTGATGTGCTGCTCTTCTTGTCGGATTGTGATAAATTCTTTTCCCTTACTGAGTACAAGACGGAAAAATTCAGATAAAGTTACAACCATCTCCACTGCTTCGTCCGGCTCATTTCCTTCAATCAGCCACACAATATTGTCCAGTGTATTATAGAGGAAATGTGGATTAATCTGCTCCTGCAGAAGTCTCAAATCTGCCTTCCTCATTTTCTGCTCGTCCTCTCTAACTTTCACAACCAAAGTCTGGATATTGCCTGCCATATCGTTGAACCTATCAGCCAGCACCGCAATCTCATCCCTGGAATCCACATCTGCCCTTGCATCTAGATCCCCTTTTGAAATTCTTCCAGCCGCCTGTGCCAACACCTGAATCGGACGCAACATGCCTGTTGTAATCTGCATGACTGCCATAACAAGACCAATGGTCAGGACCGCGATCAGACATGCACAGATAATGATAAATGTCCGAATCTGTGTATTCAGCGTATCCGTCACCTTTTCCATACTTTCCGTTTGATAATAAATATAATACTGAATATCATCCTGAATCAATTCAGTTAAAATATAAATATTATCATCCAGTTCTTTGATGTTACTGTCATAAGTACCACCCACATGAATATTCTGCACCAGATCATCGACCCGATTCTCCAGCGTGTCAATATTTCGGAGCAGACTATCTAGCCATAATTTACTTTCGGTATCCGTTGTAATTTTCTTCAAATTTCTAAATTCCTTGCGCAGATTCTTAATCAGGACATAGGGACTTTTTAATTCTTCCGCATCGTCAAAGTCATCTACTGTAACATATCCAACAACCATTTTATAAAGACTTTCATCCATCTCTTCTTTAAAATCCAGATTATAATTATTTGCAATAGTACGATTCTGTACAATCTTATTATATGTATGATTGTAGTTTGACATGGAAATGAGCAAATATATAGATATAGCAAGAAAAGGCAACGCCGCCACAAGCGTTACCCCTAGTATTTTCTTTCGAATTGAAAATTTTACATCCTGTCTATCCATTTGATACTTCCTTAATTCATCATTTTTTATCATTGTATCATTTTCAATTCTTAAACGCAATTAGGGACATAGTCAATCAACGCTTGACTACATCCCTTAATATTAAAATGTCAATTCCATCCTCGTTCCTTTTCCCAACTCGCTATCTACATGGATCTTTGCATTGTGCAATATTGCGCCATGTTTTACGATAGATAGTCCCAGTCCGGTTCCGCCAATTTCTTTTGAGTGGCTCTTATCTACGCGATAAAACCGCTCAAAGATTCGTTCCTGCTGCTCTTTTGGAATTCCGATTCCTGTATCTGTTACGATAATTTTCTTTCCATTCAGTGTGTTGCCGACCCAGATGCGGATCTCTCCGCCTTCTTTGTTATATTTGATGGCATTTTCACAAATATTGTAGACCATCTCATCTAAAATCTGCCGGACTCCATTGTAAATAACGGATTCCCCGGTCAGTTCCATGTGGACTTTCTTCGCCGAAGTCTGTGGCGCCAGGCGGCTTATAATTTCTCTTGTCAGCTCATAGAGGTCTATATCTTCTTTCTCCAGTTCGACTTTTCCTTCGTCCAGATGTGATAACTTGATGATATCTTCTACTAATGTAATCAATCGCCTTGCCTCGTTGTAAATTTTCTCTGAGAAACGTGGCATATCTTCAGGTTTCACAATTCCGCTCTTCATAATCTCGGCATAACCTGAAATTGAGGTAAGCGGCGTTTTCAGTTCATGAGACACATTTGCCGAAAATTCTTTTCGCATATTGGCAATGGCTTCTTTTTCTTTGTTCTGCTTATCAATGCTCTCCAGAAGCGGTGTCAGCTCTTCATAGACTTCGTTTTCCAGAGGTTCCTCCAAATCCAGTTCATTAATTGGTCGAATCAGCTTTGCCACCTGCTGTCTGGAAAGCAGATATGCAAATGCAAGAGCCACAACTGCGATCAATCCCATAATCGGCAGGATTGAAATTGCTGTGTGAAGCGCTGTGTTCATAGTTTTGGATACACGAAGTACATTTCCATCCGGAAGAAGCTTTGCATAATAGAACATTTCCTTGCTCATCGTCATGGATCTTCTGACTTCCTGACCAGTACCATTCTTATGGGCAGCCTTGATTTCCGGACGATTCTTGTGGTTCTGTAAAGTCACCGCGTCTTCCGTAGAATCGTACAGAACATCGCCTGCCGGATCAATCAAGGTAATTCTTGTATTCTTTTCTACCTCGTCCATCTGCTTTAAGTAATCTGTCCCGGATATCTCGATTGCCTTTACAATATAATCCGCTTCCTGCCGCGTCTCCCGCTCCATTAAACCTACATTCTGTCTGTAGATAACCAGTGTGGTCAGCGCATATGCCGCCAGAAGCGTCACTGTGATGACCATGATCATACTATGTTGAATTTTGCTTCTAAGTTTCATATGCGTACCTTTCCAAGCGGGCTTGCGCCTCGCTTTGGGGACGGGTGAGCCTCTTGAGCGGGCTTGCGCCTCGCTTTGGGGACGGGGCATACTCGCCTTGGCTCCGTTGCTCCCGTCCCCTTCTCGTCCCCTGTTATTCTATATTATCTCTTATTCACTCATGCGGTATCCGACGCCACGGACTGTTTCGATCTTCTCTCCGCTTTTGCCAAGTTTTTGTCTGAGTGTTCTTACATGTACATCGACAGTTCTTGTCTCACCGTCGAAATCGTATCCCCAGATGTCTTCCAGCAGACAGTCTCGTGTCATGACAATGTTCGGGTTCTTCATAAGGCGCTTCAAAAGTTCATACTCTTTAAGCGTCAATGTCACAACTTCTCCATCTGCAGTTACTTCATGTTTTTTCGTATTCATCTCAATGTCACCAAGAACAATGACGTCCTGTGGATCCTGTGTATCTTTCTGTGTTCTTCGAAGGACTGCTTTGATTCTGGATACAAGCTCCATCATTCCAAATGGTTTGGTCACGTAATCGTCTGCCCCGGCATCCAGTGCTTTTACTTTATCGTATTCTGCACCTTTTGCTGTCAACATAATGACCGGAATATCACGGTTCTTCGGTGACGCTTTTAATTTGCTTAAAAGCTCCAGCCCATCCATTCCCGGAAGCATAATATCTAATAAGATCAATTCCGGTGTCTCCAGTGCCAGCGCTTCTAAAAATTCCTTTCCATCCTCAAAACCACGCGCTTTAAAGCCCGTGGTCTCAAGTGTATATATGACTAATTCTCGAATGTTACTATCGTCTTCTACACAAAATATCATACTTTGCTCTCCTTGTGGATTCCTGTAATTGAAAATTCTACCCACTCTGCAATATTGGTCGCATGATCTGCAATTCTCTCCAGGTATTTTGCGACCATGATCAGATCAATGGCTTCCTTTCCACCTTCTCCGCTATTCTTGGAAATGTAATCAATCAGCTGTTTTTTATTTTCCTCGAACATCTCATCTACAACATCATCGTATTCGATAACAGCACGTGACAACTCCAGGTCTTTTTCCACATAAGCATTCACACTGTCCCGAACCATCTTTGCTGCTGCTTCAGACATCTTCACAATAACCGGAATATCTGCTGCCTCAGCCTTCTTTTCAGAAATAATAATCTCCGCAATATCAGATGCCTGATCTCCGATTCGTTCCATGTCTGTGATCATCTTAAGTGCCGCTGAAATCTGGCGAAGATCTCTTGCTACCGGCTGCTGCTGTAACAGAAGCTTCAGACAAAGACGTTCGATGTCTTTTTCTAACTGGTCAATCTCTTCATCTGCCTCCTGGACAGATTTCGCCTCATCAATCTTACCATCTTCCAAAGCCTTCGTTGCTCTGGTAATTGCAATCTCACACATCTCTCCCATATGGGTCAGCTGGCTGTTGAGACGTTCCAGCTGCATATCAAACTTATTACGCATATCTTAACCGAACCTCCCTGTAATATAGTCTTCTGTACGCTTGTCAGAAGGAATAGAGAATAATTTTTCTGTATCGTTATACTCGATCACTTCGCCCAACAGGAAGAATGCAGTATTGTCAGATACACGGACAGCCTGCTGCATATTGTGAGTTACCATGACAATAGTATAATCTTTTTTCAGTTCCATCGCAAGGTCTTCAATCTTAGATGTTGAAATCGGATCCAGTGCAGAAGTTGGTTCGTCCATCAATATGACTTCCGGCTCTACCGCAAGTGTTCTTGCGATACAAAGTCTCTGCTGCTGTCCACCGGAAAGTCCAAGCGCACTTTTATGAAGCCTGTCTTTTAATTCATCCCAGATAGCTGCCTGTCTTAAGCTTCGCTCCACAATCTCATCCAACTGCGATTTTTTCTTGATTCCGGCAATTCTTGGGCCATATGCCACATTGTCATATACGCTCTTCGGAAAAGGATTTGGCTGCTGAAATACCATTCCGACACGGTAACGCAAAGTAATTTCATCCATATCCTTATAAATATCTGTGCCATCAAGCAGCACCTTTCCATCGATCTTACAATTCTCTACCAAGTCATTCATGCGGTTCAAAGTCTTTAAAAATGTAGACTTTCCACATCCGGACGGCCCGATAAAAGCAGTAATCTTATTTGCTTCAATCTGCATATTTACATCTTTTAATGCATGAAAACCACCATAATGCAGATTCAGATTACTGATATCAAATTTATATTTTTTTGATTGATCTGCCATAATTTTTTTATCCTTTCTACACACTTTCACCTGACGTCTTTTTATTGATATGTCGGCTCAAGGCATTTGCCCCGATACTAAATAACAGAACGAGGATCATCAAAACTGCCGCTGACAGATTGGCAAGATTCGGATCTTGTCCATTGATCTGTAAGCCCCAAATCTGTAATGATAACGTCTCTGCCGGACGGAATATATTTAACGGACAGGTCGGTGCTGCCAGGTTCCAATTACCCCAACGGATATCTGTTCCGGAACCAGTTGTATAAAGAAGCGCTGCCGCCTCACCAAATCCTCTTCCTGCTGCCAATATCACACCCGTCATAATTCGTGGAATACAGGCCGGAAGAAGTACGTGATAGATGGATTGCCACCTCGTTGCACCAAGTCCCAAACTTGCCTGAAGATAATCATCTGGCAGTCCATTAATCGCATCCTCTGTCGTCGTTGTAATAACTGGAATTGCCAGTATGGAAATGGAAAGTGCTCCGGCAAGAAGACTTTTTCCAAGTCCGAAAAACACAAGGAATACCAGATATCCAAACAAACCAACTACGATAGATGGTAATGAGGAAAGTGTCTCGATGCAGATGCGAAGAAACTTGGTCAAAAATCCTTTTTTTGCATACATAGACAGATAAATTCCTGCAGTTACTCCAAGCGGTACGGAAAATACCAGTGATATGAATACAAGATAAATCGTATTGAATAACTGGTTTCCAATACTTCCTTTTCTCAGAAAGCGGAACATTTCCGGAGTCGCACCGCTGAATCCTTTTATAATCACATAAGATGCAAATGAAATCAAAAGTGCAAAAAAGAAAACTGCGATCAGATAGAATACGCCTGTCATTACGCTATTGGTTCCACGCGCACGTTTTATTCTGTTCATCTTCTCGTCTCCTCCTTACACTTTATCTTTCTTCGGTCTGGAGAAATAATGAATCAGCAGAATAAATACAAGGGACAATACGAATAACAGTAATGCCATTGTCCAAAGTGCTGTCTTCATCTCTCCACCTTCTGTCGCATTTCCCATCTGTGCCGCAATCTCCGTTGTCAGACTCTTTGTCGTAGAGAAAATGCCAGTTGGAAGTGCTGTCGTCTGTCCGATAACCATTGCAACTGCAAGCGCCTCACCAAATGCCCTTGCAAGTCCAAGGATAATACCGGAAAGAATTCCTGAGCCTGCTGCCGGAAGTACAACTTTATAGATTGACTGCCATCTGGTCGATCCCAGTCCATAAGCCGCCATACGATAATCTTTCGGAACAGAACTTATAGAATCTGCTGCCACATTGCTGATCGTTGGAAATATCATAAGTGCGAGTACGATTCCTGCTGCCAGTATAGAATGTCCGACCTGTAGTCCAAATAATTTTTTAATTGCCGGGATCAGTACTGTCAATCCGACCCATCCGTATACAACAGATGGAATACCTGCAAATATTTCTACAATCGGACGATAAAACTTTTCACCGAATTTCGGTGCAATTTCAATCATAAAGATTGCTGATCCCAGTGCAAATGGTGTTGCGATCAAAAGTGCAAGTCCGCATGTACAAAGAGAACCTACGATAAAGATCAATGCTCCGACCGTACCACCGCCTTCGGCATTATCTGCCGGTCCCCAATCTGCTGAGAACAGAAAGTCTGAAAGGGAATGGTGGAATATGGTAAATGTGCCAGAACCTTTATATACAAGGAAGGCTCCGATACAGATCGTGATTACGATAACCAGAAGGCCTCCGGCTGTCATAAGTCCTCTCCAGGCATATTCTTTTGCAAACATACTTTGTTTTTTATTCATATCATTCACCTGATTTTCATAAGAAATGGCATGGCAGACATTGATATATTTTCGTCTGCCCTGCCACTTCTCGTTTTTCCTGATTAGTGCTCTGTCTTTGTCATCTTAGAAGAAACGCCATATCCAAGTTTCTCCATCTGGCTTCCATATTTGTCACCTGTGATGTAATCAAGGAATGCACTTACAACTTCGTTTGGCTCACCTTTTGTATACATATGCTCAAATGTCCATACTGGGTACTCTCCACTGTATGTGTTCTCAAGTGTAGGCTCTACTCCGTCAATTGCAACTGTCTCAACTCCTGCATCACCAGTCAGATAAGAAAGAGCAACATAACCAATTGCACCCTTTGTATCTTTTACATTTGTAAGAAGTACTCCTGAATCGTCTGTCTCCATAGATGCATTGGAAGCTTCTTCATTTCCGTCTAATGCATATTTCTGGAAAGTAGCTCTTGTTCCTGAAGATCCTGGTCTTGTTACGAGTACGATGTCCTCATCTGGTCCACCAACTTCTTTCCAGTTTGTTGTCTTTCCTGTGAAAATGCTGATGAGCTGATCTTTTGTAAGGCTCTTAACTCCTGCCTTTGCAACATCCTCATTTACGATTGGTGCCATTGTAATAACACATACCTGATGATCTACAAGTTCTTTTGCTTTATCTGCATCCAACTTATCCTCAGCAGCTACATCAGAGTTTCCGATATCAACTGTTCCTTCGGATACCTGCTTCAGTCCTTCTCCTGATCCTCCTGCATCAATTGTAATAGACACGTCCGGGTTCTCATTTAAGAATGAATCTGCTGCATCATCTGCCAGCGGTTTTAATGCTGAAGAACCAGCTGCTGTAATTGTTCCGCTTAAGCTTTCTGTCTTTGTATCACTTCCTGTTGAATCAGATCCTGCATCTGATTTTGATCCACCACATCCTGTTGCCATTCCTGCAACCATTGCTGTTACTGCCATCATTGCAATAAACTTTTTCAATTTCATTTTCGTAATCTCCTTTTGTCTTGTACAATAATTCTTTTTTTATTATTTACCTCGTCGACAGTTATTATCATAAAAGGAGAATGTAAAATCAAAAACGGCGGGATTGTAAAATGTTTGTAAAGTAGTCGGGAATGTGTTTATAAATAAAAAAAGTCACAAACACAAGGTATTTCCGATATCAGTTGCGCCGCTTATCTCAGTATGATTATGTAAACTCGCCTGAGAAACGGCTCAGACAATACATAATCATACTGGCTATGCTCACTGATATTTCGGAAATCTCCTTGATTGTTTGGGACTTTTTTATTTATACACTTCATTTATCGCTCTTTTCAAAGCATTTTATTAATAAATAGTAAGTGCGAAAAACGTGCCAGTATGAACTAGCACGTTTTTTATGTCTCATCTTCATTGCACAGTAGTCAGATTGATGCATGCTCTCTTATATTACACTACGACTTCTACTGCTTTTCAAAGCATTTTATGATATTCCCATTCTATCAAGACATTACTTATTCTTTTAGAAATATTATATTGATAAAATATATTTATTTTGTTAAAATATTTTTAGGTGCTACTACACGTTGACGTGTTGATGGCGGTTCGCTTTGCGTGGCATGATTCCAAGACGCAAAAATAACCGCCCACACCCTGACAAGTTAAGCGGTTATTTTTTTAATTAATAAATCAGGCGAACCGTCATCAGTAGCACCTTTTCTAATATTATATTAACAGTCTGCTTATTCTATGTCAAACATTTTATTAATATATTACTTTCGACTATACTATAGTAGACATATTTCTTTTCTCACTGGCATTAATTTTCCACTTTGAGTTATCAACTTTCAAACTATATCCACAATAGGAACAGCAGCCTTTCTCATCCGGAACATAATTGGCGCCACAGCTTGGGCATTCTTTTTCTATTACAATGTCCTGTCCTTTTGATTTTAATCGATTTGGATGTAGTGCTCTTGAAAGCGTCCAGTTTTCTTTTTCATTTTTCACGACAATATGCTGATCATTTTCCAAAATAGTCCTGCGCAGTTTTGCACTCACTGAAATTGTCGTTGTATCTTCTGTATTTTCTACGCTTTTTATCTTTATATCGTCAACAATATATGTAAGTAGTTCCGGTGTGAGTACGGATTTATACAATGCTTCATTGATGTTACTTGCCAGCCAGCTTTCGTCATATCGGACAATCTGTTCTTTCAACTTTTCCTCTTTCTCTAATTTCGGAGTTATGAAAGAGAGCATTCCAAAAGCTACTAAAATGGTCAATACAAATGCAAGACCAAATGCAAGATACATATTTGAGATGAAGCGTATACATGGAACTGCCGGTAAAAATAGTGCCAGGATCAGTCCGCCTGTATATAACAGATTCCTTGCATTCGGATCCGGAAGGTGATAGATTCGAAAATCTTCTGTCTGCCAATCGTAAAATTGGCTCTGTATAAAGGCGCCACAATAAGGACAATTCGTTTCGTTTCCTTTCAAATTTAACTGCGCACCACAGCTTGGGCAGGTCATCTGTGAATATTCACTGTAAAATGTCTGTTCCTTTTTTCTGTCCTTATCTGCCTTATCTGTATGTCGGATGTGACGTGACTGACGAAGTAATATCGCACCGTAAGGATAGATTGTTTCATGGAGTACTTTTTTCTTATCTTTGCTTAGATATTTGTCCGAAACAGACGCTTCTACGATAACTTCTCTCCATTCACGTCCAGCATCGCTCCAATGTCTGAAATCTTTCTTTTTTTCATTCTTCTCCGACAATTTTAAATTTGTAAAATGAAATTGTCTTGCCAGACCTCTTTTTTTCAGTTGCTTTGTCTCGTGATCTATCTTATCCTGAAAAGTACAATCCATTCGAATTCTGCTATTTTGCAAACTGCCGCCTTGCATAAATGCCAGAAGACCTTCCAGTTCATCGGATATTTTTTTTGGTATTCCCTTATCTTTTAAAGTTGCTGTCTCTGGTTTTGCTAATTTTCTTTTTACAACCGGATACCAGTAATTCGGCAATAGATGCTCGAATTTCCATTCAAATGCATTACTTGCAATTTTTACGCCCAGTATAACCGCCCATGCAAGTGCGATTTCAACTGTCCCAGCCCATATCATTGACATAGAATCACCTCTTTATTACAAACATCAGTACACCGCCAAGCATAAAGATCAACGAAATCGCAATACTAAAAATCTGCAATCCAATCCCTGCGGCACCACCTTCTTTTATTGCAGTTTCCATATCCATTTCACCTTTCATCAAATATTCCGTCATTCCAGGTGCTTTTTTTAACGTTTGTCCGTCTTGAATACCGATAGCCGTCACCTTATCGCCATCCTTGAAATCTGCATAACTATAAGAATAGCGGATATCATTTTCCAGATAATATTGGTAAGATCTTTCTGTCTGATCCAGTGGTTCTATAAAATATCCCTGACTATATGATGGATCCGATACAAAGGCGTAACCAAGTTCTTTTAACACCTGTTCATCATAGTCTTTCCAGGTGCCGGTCATTCGGATCATATGAATAAAATCCTCAGAAAGCGTGTATCCGCCAACCATTCCTTCTCCTATATATTCCTCCGAAGCCCCCTCTTGATTCCACACTAACTTTTCCTTCCAACCATCCTCATCATTTTGTTTTCTTTCATACTCCGTCCTCTCTTTCTTGCGTGAAATACGAATACTGTCTAAGGTAATCCCCATTTCATCATCATACGCCGGTTCAACGAGCTTAAAAGGCGCCGATACGATAACGGCTTTTCCATCATTTGCCGGATCTACCGTATCTGTCGTGACATAGACGGCTTCACTTAAAAGCTTCTTTGCCTTTGGATCATCCACAAAAATCATTTTTATTGAAGCAATCATCAAAAAAAATCCAATACATATAAATAAAATTCCACCTAATATTCTTTTTACCATGACCCTTTCCTCCTCTCCTATATGATTTACCTGCCATGAATCTTTTTTCTTGTGATAAGCCAAGTATTGTTTTTTTCATTGTATCATGAAGAACGACTCCCACAAAAGCAAAATCCACCTTCAAAAATACACAGATTTTTGCCTCAAATTTCGTCAATCATTTTCCTGAAAATTAGATCTTTCTATCCTTGTGGATGCCTTACAAACCTGTTATACTATTTCAACTAAAAAAGACAAATCATCCATTCAAGAATGCCGAGGCATTCTTGCTGCGAGGTGCGCGTCATGCAATTGCATGACATACTTCTACTGCGCATCTCTGCAATCCTGCCGGAGGCTATATCAGCTGGGGGATTGACTCCCAGCTGATATTTTAAAAGGAGGTTGCCTTATGAAAAGAAAATTTTTATTACTCTTAACAGTATGTTGTTCCTGCCTGTTGGCTACATTTATATGCTCCGGCTGCAATAACCGTGACTCGTCTCAAAAGCATACCGCCGTCAAGAATCATACATCTGCAAAAGAAACGGTCAAACCTTATTCAGACTTCAAGTATACGGATCATTTCAACCGTTCCAACCTTTCCCTGACTGACCGTTCTATGGATTCTATCGATATCGATACCTTTAAATCTACCTTTAATGAATTTCATACCGCTCTTGACAGTGACGGTAATGAAGAACGGATTCTCGGTCTCTATGATCAGTTATGTGAACAACTGAACATGCTTTTGACTGATGCGACTTTAGCGCAATATGCGTATTATCTGGATACCGAAAGTCAGGAAAAAGCGGAACGTTATCATAGCAAAGAATCTGCCTATACTGATAGTTTTGAAAAAACCTCCAGTCTGTTTCAGCGTGCCTTATCTTCCCAATACAGCGATGTCTTTCGTTCTTACATTGGAGAAGATAAAGCCTCCCGGATAGAAAATTCACTGATCTATTCTGATGAAGCAATTGCATTAAAGCAACAAAAAAACAAATTACTCCAACGTTATGAGACTCTGATCACACAGGGCGCCAAAGAACAAGAACTCAAACAGCTCTACATCGACCTTGTAAATACGAACAATGCTTTTGCTCAGTCTTTCGGTTATGCCAATTACCCTGATTTTGTCTATGCCGTTGAATATGGTCGTGATTACACAATGACCGATCTAAAGAAAATCGAAAATGAAGTGAAAGATAATTTCATACCTGTATTTCACGAATATGTATCTTTCGTCACTGAGGATGATTCTATTTATGTTGTATATGACGAAAACCATGACCGTGGAGAGGAAAAAATCCACCGGCTTCGCAAATGTATTCAAAAAGTCTGTCCTGCACTGGAGGAATCCTTGATTCATTTGCAAAAAAATACTTTGTATGATGTCGAGGCGTCTTCTCTGAAATATCCGGCCTTAAGTTTTTCTGCACCACTGCCTGCCTACAATGATGCTTATATTTATAGTTCTCCATATGAGACCGTCTCCGATTATTCAACCCTCCTGCATGAATTCGGACACTACAATTATTATTACCACAATCCTGCTCATCCATTTGATTCTCGCGATATAACCGATGTCTCAGAAATCATGTCGCAAGGATTAGAATTAATCTGCTATGATTATTATGATACCTATTATCCGGAATGTGGCGATGCCCTATCTTCCTTTGTTATTTTTGATATGATGGCTTCTGTTGCAGATGGATTTACAATAAATGAAGCGGAATATCGTTCCTATACGACTCCGGATCTGGATATTAAAAAGCTGGATCAGATTTGGGAAAATGTCAGTGATGAATATAACAATTTCATCAGCGATGACACATCCTGGACTTATATAGATCATGTTTTTGAAGAGCCATTTTATTATATAGGTTATGCCACCTCTGCCCTCGCTTCTTTCGAACTGTTTTTAGAATCGCGGGTTGATTTTCATTCCGGTGTTGCCAAATATATGACTCTCACCACAGTTCCTGCCGGGACAAAATATCAGGAAGCACTCACAATTGCAGGGCTGAACAATATTTTTGAACCTGGTACTATCACAAAAATATCTGAAGATCTTAGCAACGAATTTGATTTGAAGAAATAATACGTTTCATCAAATTTTTCTGCCGGAGGCTTTTTGTATAACAGAAAATGTAATTTCCTGTTATACAAAAAATGGATGCCTCCTGTAAATTACAGGAAAGCATCCATGCCAAGATTGTTTTATTGTTTGATTCTTGATACGACTTTAATATCCACGAATGATGTAAGCTGCCACTTATCGCCCTGGTTTTCTACGTTATACTTACATTCCTGGGTCATAAGTTGTAATGGTTTTCCTTTTACTTGTACATAGTAAGTTTCTCTTGTGGATATGACGCAGTTATTGGCGTCTGCATATGACACGTCTGTCAGTTCATAGGAATCCAATCGTTCTGTAATATCACGCAAAACATATTTTTCTTGTTCTGTGTATATCGGGCTTCCATTTTTCAAATATCCGGATATCAGAGAAAAATCGGATTTATTCATGGCGCTGTCGAAGTTCTTCAGATAGCCTTCTACTGCTGCCTGAGGACCGTCTGTGTATATATCCCTACTCTGGGCACTCATAAGAACGTTCGGAGTGTATGTGTATTCACATTCTCCGCCATAATCGATACTGTGGTATCCGGCTTGAATATTTGCGGTATCCCCGACAGTTGCACCTGTATTATCTTCAAATTCCACCAGATAGAGCTGTTTTTCCATCTGATAGATTTCTTCGTATATCTTATCCATGGAAGTTACATCGCTGACATTATAATACATACCTCCGGTCTGAGTTGCGATATCATTTACATCGGCATAATCAATGGAACCGATTCCAATAATAAATACCGGTACATGATAGCGATTTGCAACATTTACCACATCTTCTTTTGTACAGTTACTGTAATTGTCATTTCCATCAGTAAATGCAATCACACATCTTGCACCGTTCTGTGCTGCTACACGTTCAACAGCTGTGTAAAGTGCATCGTAAAGACTTGTCATATCACCTGTAACAAGATTATTGATATCATTGGTCAATGTTGCAGCATCATCACTGAATTCCTGTTCCAGACATACTCCGGTTGAAAATGATGTCAATTCCACGAGATCTCCTGCGTCAAACTGCACGCTTCCGACAAAATCCGACATTACCTGTTTTGCCTCGTTTAGCGGTGAACCATCCATACTTCCACTGACATCAGCTACCATATCTACTTTCAATGCTTCTTTTTCGTTCAACTGGTTCGCTGATTTCACGACCTGTTTTACATACTTTGCATTTGCATCCTGCTTATTGATATAGAAAAATGCATCATCCAGATTTTCAATTACATTTCCGGTTGTCTTATCTTTGATACTCATATATAGTTTTACAGTTGGAAATTCACTGGCATCAATCTGCTGGATGGATACGACTGCTTGATTCTTTGGCTCTATGTACTGGTACACGATCTGATCCATCTTGGAAAATGCTTCCTTAATAGCTTTGTAATCTTTTTTTCCTTTTCCAGTCAAATCCTGAATCTCTTTCAGATTCTTTTTATATCCGGAGACAACATCGTCCCCGACATCTTTAAGATCCAGTCCCTCATACATCTTTACCCGGTCTTCTACATAGCTATCATCTGCTTTTTTCAAATCCTTCAGTGTTTCTTTTGCAATCTCGACTGCATTTATAAGTGACTCTGGATTTTTCTGCTCAATCGCATCGCTACAGTCATGAAGTGCGTTTTCATATTCTTTGTAACTATCCTCATCTAACGCATACTGCTCTTTTTCTTTATTCATGGATTTGTACTCATCCACTGCTGTGTTGTACTCATCCAAATAATTTACAATCTTTTTCAGCTTATGAAGATCATTTCTTTTATCAGAAATGCTGAATATTCCAAAATCATCCCATTCATCCACAATTTCGTTCATTTCTTCCGTGTACTGCGGGATTCCAGCCTTTTTTATTTTCACAGCCAGCTTATCTTTCTGCAGATTAAGGCCGACCGTTCCGTATAAAATTCCGCCTACAATCAAAATAATTGCCAGCACCGCAATCAGAACAAGTGGTAATTTACTTTTTTTTCTGGATTTCTTACTTTTTTCCGGCTGTTCATAGACCGTATCAGTCTGATTTTCCGGTATTTCTATCCGGTTTCCACAGCTTGGGCAAAATTTCACTCCATCTTCCAGTTTCTTTCCACATTTTTCGCAAAACATTTTTGTCTCTTCCTTTTTCAGTTCATATTTTACCAAGTCCAAAGATCTAAATCATACAATTTCCATGTTCCACCATCATCAATGTAATACAATGTATGTTCTGCATCTTCTGTCTCTGTCTCTCTCTCCTTGTCTCCATCATAGTAGACATAATTCTTTTCCCATTGAGCATCACCTTTGATCGTCACCTCAATCAGTTGTTTCTGATCTCTTGTGATCATCTGTGCCTGAGCCTCACAATTCGTTATTGTATAGTTCAGAAACTCCCAGCTGTTATTTCCATTTTCAAAATAATCGTCCCTCGCACTCTCATATTTTCTGATTGCAGAATCTTTTTCATCCGCATACATATTATTCAAAATATCGAGATCACTGAAACGTTTGTTTGCGGCAGCTCCCTGGAAAATGTTGTTCAGATCTTTTACTGCCTGATCTGCCATCTGTTCCACCGTAGCCTTACTGTATCCGGCTGTCATAACAGTAGGTTCATCGTATGACTCAAGTACAGCACTTGTAGTCTCAATGTCAGAACCGCTGATTTCTACATAATGACTTGTTCCAAATATCTTCTTAATAGTATAGGTGTCCATTCCTTCAATCTCATCCTGGGATTTCAGTTTTGAATCTGGTGTAATTCCATCAATTTTAATCTCTGCACCTTTCGGAACCGCTACAGAAAAGTTTTTTGAAAGAAATGTATCCGCTTCATCAACTTTCCATGTAAGACCTCTTCTTTTTACCTTTACATCGATTCTCTGGACGCCATTATCGCCTTCGTATTTTACACGATATGTGTTGCTTGTCTTTTTGCGGATCTTCTGAACTTCCAGATCCTCATCCCATTTTATTCCATTGATAGTCTGGGAAGTAACAAATGCCTGCTTTGACATAAAGTCTCCGGAATCATTAAGATAAAGTGTATCATAAACCTGATTCCAGTTTCCGTCACCCATCCCTTCCGCATAACGCTCTACCACACTTTTGACGCTGAATTTTGCCTGGAAGACCATAATGAATATTAACAGACTGATCATTGCGATTGGTATCTCTATCAGAAGCATCTTATTTATCTTCCCAAACGGCACGCTTTTCTTTGTTGTTTTTTCTCCTGTTTTTTCATAAGAGGTTTCCTTTGGATTTATACTTCCCGGCATTCCTGTAAGTTTCGTTCCACAGTTCTCACAGAAAGCCGCACCCTCTACATTCTTATATCCACATTCTGGACAAAACATTTCTCATCCCCCCTGTTACTCATACTTCTTGATGATTTCGATGTTGGCACGTTCCACATCATTCAATCTGGAATCTAAATTTGCATCGAACTCGTCCGGACTAATGGTTCCGTTATACCAGCTCTTGCTGTCAAAATACTGCTGCAGTGCCTGGTCGTTGAAACGTCTTCCATGTCTGGCAAGAATTTCATTTCTTCCAATTCTGAGCTGGTCTTTTGATATTCCGGACACCTCTGCATCTGTTAGAAGTACTGATGAACTATTCGGGAAAATGTAATCTTCCGTGTTCTGTACTGTCTGGGAATCCTCTGTTGTCTGTGAATCCTGCATTTTGCTCTTCTCATCTGCACTTCCAGTCCCACCAGCATTCACAACAATATCTTTGTCGATTGCAATCGTCTGAACTTCCCCCTCATCTGAAAGCTCTGCTGCCTCTCTTGCAGCTTTAATATCTTTCTTTGGAACAGCAGTCTCAACTTTCTTTCCTCCACCGCCAAATATTCCTATTACAATGCTTCCTACAAGTAATACTACAATTATGACCGCCAATAACACTACTGGCAATTTGTTTTCCTTTGTCTGTTCCTGCATAACTTTTGTTCTCGTCTTTCTTTTCATTATTTTTATAATCCGGAGACAATCACCCATTTTCCATCTACTTTGACCACTACAAGTGTAATATCCTGTGTATCTTTTTCTCCGTCTTGTTTTAATGTTGCCTCTGCTTCCAGAATATATCCCGCCTTTGCATCTTCAGCAATGCTGTCCAGAACATAATAATCATCAATCAGAGTTTCTTCCAGATCTTTTTTTGCAATTTTTTCTTTATCAGTAACTTTAATCGTAATTTTATAATCACTGTCCAAATCAAACATATAATCTACAATATCATCCGTCATCCATTCTGCATACTCATCCGGCACTGCTTTTTTCATCAGATCAATATCCTGCTTATTGAATGCTTTTTCCATGTATTTGACAGGTTTTAAATATGCCGGTGACAGAACGGCTTTGATTCCGAAAATTACAAGCAAAATTACAAGAATCGCTGCCGGGATTGCAAGCAGCCATAAATTTTTATTTTTCTTCACTGGTGCAGCAGATCCTGCCATCTGCTGATACTGCATATCCTGGGCAGTAAATCCCTGCTGCTGTGAAGACACTCCTTGCCTCTCTTCATTAGTTCCTGCTGTTGCCTCACTCTGTGCGCTCTGTACCTGCTTTACCGGGTTTCCACACACAGAACAGAACCTTGCTCCTTCTTTCAGCTCATTGCCACATTTTGAACAAAATTTTGCCATAGTTGTCCTCCTTACTCTCTTCCTTATCTTCTTTTTTCAAGAATACCTCCGACAGTCTCTTTTAACCGAATTTCAGCTTCTTTAGAACTCCCCTAAACTCTTGCTCCACATGATGTACAGAATAACGCATCTTCTTCCAATGGTGCTCCACATTTTGCACAGCATGCCGGATTTTTTTCTGTTACCGGCTCTTGCGTATCGTCTACTTCAGTCACTGTTTCCTCTGAGACTTCAGCCACTGTTTCCTCTGAGTCAACTTCCTTTGAGTCAACTTTCTCGGATTCAGATTCCTCTGGCATAGCCTCTGCTACTGTCGTTTCAACTACCTCGTCTGCTTCCGGCACTGTATAGGTCATTGGCTGCGTATTTAATCGATTTCCACACTCCGTACAGAATAAGGCTTCCACATCATTCAAAGCTCCACATTTGTCACAACATTTTCCAGGTGCTGACTGTGCCGGTGCAACCGGAGTCTGATTCAGTGGCGCTCCACAACTGATGCAGAATTTTGCACCTGCATTGTTACCAAATCCACACTGAGGACATTTGTTTGTAGCTGCCAGATTATCCAACTCCTGCTGATATGCAGCATTTTCTGATTTCAGACGATTAATCTCTGCAAATAACTCCTGATATTCTGTTCCCTCTTCCTGTCCGTGTGCTTCATAATATTTCAGACCAACCTGGTAAAGCAATTTATCTACCATCTTATCATTGTTCTTGATCAAATTTCCCAATCTGACATTCTCCGTTGCATTCTTCGCCTTCTGAGACACTTCCTGTCCTGCTGTTGTAAGTGAATCTTTCATTCTGTCAAAAAAAGCCATAATTATTTCCTCCTTAGTGTCAATATTGTTCTTTTCTGCTGCCTCTTTCTATGTCTAATAGGCATTTTTATCTGTGATAACTTTGTTGTTTCTACTATACCACATTTTCACATACGCAAAAAGAGACAGGATGGATTTCTTTCCACTCTGTCTCTTTATATCTTTTTTATAATCTCTTATAATACTTTTGATAAAAATTCTTTTAATCGTGCATCTTTCGGATTTTCAAAGAACTCTTTCGGAGCTGCTTCTTCTTTGATAACTCCCTCGTCGATAAATACAACTCTGGAAGCCACTTCTTTTGCAAATCCCATCTCATGTGTTACAACTACCATGGTCATTCCTTCGCCCGCAAGCTGCTTCATCAGTTCCAGTACTTCACCTACCATCTCTGGATCAAGTGCTGATGTCGGCTCATCAAAAAGAATGACATCCGGATCCATAGCAAGTGCACGTACAATTGCAATACGCTGTTTCTGTCCACCTGATAACGTCGACGGATATACATCTGCCTTATCTTCCAGACCGATTCTCTTAAGAAGGGACATTGCCTTTTCCTTCTCTTCTTTCTTGATCTGCTCTTTTGTCAGACTTGCAAGTGATGCATCTGCCCCACCTTTTCCGAATAATTTCTTTCTCTTCGCTTTTTTAAGATCCTGGCATCTTGTGTAAACCGGTGCAAGCATAATATTCTCAATAACTGTCTTATTATTGAACAGATTAAAATGTTGGAATACCATTCCCATATGACGGCGGTGAATATTAATATCCACCTTCATATCTGCAATATCTACACCGTTAAAAATAATCTGTCCGGACGTCGGATCTTCCATACAGTTCAGACATCTTAGGAATGTACTCTTACCGGAACCGGACGGTCCGATAATTGCTACGATGTCCCCTTTATTGATGGTTATATCGATGCCTTTTAACACTTCAACATCACCGAAGCTTTTTTTCAGATTAATTACGTCTATCACTCTTCTTCAGGCTCCTTTCCATCAATTTTATCAGTAAGGAAATAATCAATACCAGTGCAATATAAATCAGTGCCATTACCAGGTATGGAACCATGAATTCATAGCTGTTACTTCCAATATAGTTAAATGCAACATAGAGATCTGCTGCTCCTACAAAACTTACAACTGAAGTCTCCTTGATCAGGGAAATAAACTCATTTCCAAGAGTCGGGAGAATATTTTTTACTGCCTGTGGAATCACGATTTTCATCATGCTTGTCCCAAAGCTTAAGCCAACTGCACGACCGGCCTCCATCTGTCCGGAATCCACAGACTGAATTCCACTTCGCATAATCTCTGATATATACGCACCACTATTGAGTCCGAATACAAGCATGGCTACCTGTACTCCTGTAATTTTCAGTCCGATGATTGGAAGAAGTACATAATAAAATACCAACAACTGAACTACCATAGGTGTTCCACGAAACAGTGCTACATAAAAGCTGCAGATGCCATTCAATACTTTTGGCAATGTTTTATACTTTGGAAGTACACGCACTGTTGCAATCAAAGTTCCAACAATGATACCAATGATTAAACCTGTCACTGCAATTAACAGTGTATTCTGCAGACCCTGAATTACTTTTGCATAACCATTCTGTTCCACAAAAATCTCTATAAACTTGTTTACTTTCTGATCAAAATTACCCATAATCTCTCTCTTCTTCTAATCTATCGCTTGAGAATTACTGCATCTCGTTGATAGATTCTGTAATAGCTGATGCAGGTGCTGCATCGATGATTACATATGTAATGTTTCCATTGAGCATATCCTGAACTGCAAGGGAACCACTCTTATATGTTACACACTCTGCAGGAAGTCCAGGGAAATCCCAGTCCTCGCTTCCTTCTACATAATACTGACCTGTTGTTCCGGCCTGAACACCAATCTTGTCAGATTTCTCTGTCTTAGCCAGAAGTGCTGCTACATCGTCTGCGCTCTTGCAGTCATCAAATGCAGTGTTGTCGCTTGGTACGATCAGTCTCTGTGATGCTGAATAGTAAGAATCTGTAAATGTTACATACTCTTCTCTCTCTTCATTGATTGTAAGACCTGCCATAGCAATATCACATTTCTGCTGGCTTACAGACAGACATACTGCATCGAAATCCATGTTCTCAATTACAAGCTCTTTTCCAAGCTCATCAGCAAGAAGCTTAGCAATCTCCATATCGATTCCGTAGTAGCTGTCTCCCTTTGTATACTCAAATGGTTCAAATGCTGCATTTGTAGCAACTACAAGCTGATCTTTGGAGCTGTCGAGTTTTGCAGATTCAACTGCCTCTGGCTCTCCGCTTCCAAAATATTTGTCACAGATCTTATCTAATGTTCCGTCACCTTTAATTTTCTCAATAAATGCATTTGTCTTCTCAAGAAGCTCTGGCTGAGTCTTATCTACTCCGAATGCATACTCTTCATTTGTAAGGTCAATATCGATAACCTTTGCTGTTTTTGATGATGAACCGCCCTTGGAGCTGTCCTTTTTGTCTCCTGATCCGCCACATGCTACTAATGAAAGCGCACATGCTGCAACCAAAAGTACGCTGGTTAATTTTTTCATTTTCATAACCCTATCCTCCTAAAATTTTATTCTGCATGATTATACATATTTATTGCATAATACATATTTTAACACGTTTCAGCTAAAACTCAAGTCCATTTTTATCCAAGTAGCATCTTAAATAGTGCTACCAGAATAATCAGTGCACCTAATATAATTCGATAATATCCAAATACTTTGAAATCATTCTTCTTGATATAGTTCATCAGGAACTTAATCGCAATAACAGACATTCCAAAAGAAACTACACAGCCAAGCATCAGGAATCCGAATTCTGCTGCTGTAAAGTGGAATCCGAATTTGATAAGCTTCAGTGCACTTGCTCCGAACATGACCGGAATTGCCAGGAAAAATGTGAACTCAGCTGCCACTTCTCTGGATACTCCGATGATCAGCGCGCCGACAATTGTTGCACCTGATCTTGAAGTTCCTGGTATCAGGGCCAGCATCTGGAAAGCACCGATCCACAACAGCATCTTAATATCCAGTTCAGAGATTCTGCGGACAGCCGGTTTTCTTCCTTCATTACGGTTTTCTACTATAATAAATAGTACACCATATACAATCAGCATCACAGCTACCGGAAGCGGCTTATAAAAAATCTTATCCAGAATATCATCGAAAAGCAATCCCACTACAGCGGCCGGTACACAGGCAATCAATACTTTGATCCACATCTGCCAGGTCAAAAGCTTCTGTTTTTGAGTCTTCTTTGGTGAAAACGGATTCAACTTATGAAAATACAGAACAACGACCGCCATAATAGCACCAAGCTGGATGACTACGTTGAACATCTCCATAAAAGCATCACTGAGTCCCGGTTTTAAAACATTCCCCACCAGAATCAGATGTCCTGTACTGCTGACCGGAAGCCACTCCGTGATTCCTTCCACGATTCCGAGCAAAATGACTTTCAATACGTCTAACATTAGTTACCTCCTATTCAGTTTTTAATATGTATTTCTCTATGAATCTTGCCACGCCTTCTTCATCATTGGAATCTGTCAATCTGTCTGCTGCTGCCTTCACTTCCGGCATTCCATTCGCCATGGCAACTCCCATTCCGACTGTCTTAAGCATCATCGTATCATTGGATCCATCACCAAATGCCGCAATTTCCTCCCGACTGATTCCGAATATCTCGCCCAGTTCCAAAAGAGCCATCCCTTTATGGACACCTTCTGCATTGACCTCAATATTATTCTCCAATGCTCCGGTTGCTTCCACTCCTGTCACTTTACGGATACGCTTCCATGCTTCTTCCTTGTCAGTCTGGTATCGGAACAAAGCCTGTACTTTATCTGTCCCTCGATTCTCTGTCTCAAACTTCTCTTCTACACTTTCAACAGGGACACGAGTATTAAGAATATATTCGCCCATGGCCTTCGTCATGACATAGTCCTGAATATGGACAAGCTTCTCTTTCTCTGAGTAACCGATTCCATCGTAATACACATCTCGTAGTGTATCATAATCTGAGAAAATATCCAATATTTCGCGCGCTTTTTCTACCGAAATTAACATTTCTGATAAAACTTGTTCTGTTTTTGTCTCCAAAATTCTGGCACCATTGGCTGTCACTGCATATTTTATAAACGGAAGCTCCAGAAGTTCCTTTGGAAGTCCACATAACGGCCGTCCCGTCGCCGGTACCAGAATCACTCCCTGATCTGCCGCTGCCTCCAATGCTTTCTTCGTTCTCTCCGTCAGAATCTTGTCCGTTGTCAGAAGTGTTCCATCCAGGTCAAAACCAATCATCCTGATGTTCATCTCTTTTCGTCTCCCTTACTTTTTCAGCACTTTCATCATCTGTTTCTTTGATGGTACCTGTCCCGAAATAACAAGCTTTCCGTCAATCATGACAGACGGCGCTGTCATAACTCCAAGCTTTACAATCTCTACCAGATCTGCAACACGCTCAATCTTCGCATCAATCCCAAGCTCCTCTACACACTCTGCTACAATTGCATTCGTCTTATCACAGTTCTCACATCCACTGCCGATTACTTTTATATTCATATCTGACTCCTCATCTCATCACATTCACTAAAAAAGGTCCACTGGACCTTTTTGTCGTATGCTTGGCAACTAAAAAAGGTACACCGGACCTTTTTGTCGTATGCTTGGCAACTAAAATTCCATCCTAATTCTTCAGATCCATCGGAAGTCCGACACACTCATCCCATGCTTCCTTAATCTCCCGGATCAGTGCGATTCCAATCTTGGAGATAAATACAAGTTCTGACTTCTCCTGCGCTTCATATGGCGCATAATCCAGTTTCTTTCCAACTACATCGACCTTCTCCCAGCCTTCATTTTTTACCTTGAAAAAGCCTTTCGCTCGATAAACACTCGGCTCAATTCTCTCAAGGAAAGCTTCCAGTTTGTCTTTTTCAATCTCACCTGCAAAGTTCATGGAAAATGTCTTTGGCTTTGTCTCTGCTGAGTTGGTTGTCTCCTCGCATTCTGCCCATTGATACTTCATCAGATCCATATCATAAAATGAACGGTTAATATTGCCATTCTCACTCTCTGTAATTGGGCAGACCGGATTAATCTCCTGTACCTTCTCTTTTATCAGTTCAATCTGCTCTCTGTCCACTAAATCTACCTTTGTCAGAACTGCCAGATTGCAGTGCTTTAACTGACGGTCGATGGTAATTTCGTCCTCCAGTTGATCCAGAAAATTGTAGCAGTCCACCAGACAGATACAGCCACGGAAATCATATACTTCCCCAACCAGTACTTTTGTAGCTTCCAGAATCTCCTCCGCATTGGAAGGATCTCCAAAACCGGAACTTTCAACAAATACATATTCCAATCCCTGCTGTGACATCTTCGCAAGCGCATCGACAAAAGAAAGTCGCAGACAACTACAGAAAATAGATCCTCTATTCAACTCTACCATGTGAATGTCATCATTCTGTAGTACTGTTCCGTCAATGCTGATTTTTCCAAGCTCATTCTGAATGACTCCTACTTTCATTCCTTCCATATTCTCTAAAAGATTCTTTAAAAGTGTTGTCTTTCCTGATCCCAAAAAACCTGTCAGAAAATATAATTTAATCTGATTCATTCTTCTCATTCTCCCTTTCTGTATTACAATTACAATTTAAAAGTCCCGCATAAGCTCCTGGTATCATAAGTCTTCCGACTGTCTTATACACATCATTTAAAACTTCTATATCCAGTGAATACTGCATCCACTTTCCTTCTTTTCTCGCTTTCACAATTCCAAGGTCACACATTACCTTCATATCATGAGATAACGTTGGCTGCGTGATGTGAAACTCTTCCAGAATCTTGCATGCACAAAGTTCCCCTTCGGAAAGCATATCTATAATTTTCAGACGCTTTGGGTTTGACATTACCTTAAATATACGGGCATATTTTGCATAATCTATCATCACTTTATCATCCATTATCTAATCACCTTCCTGACTGTTCAAAAATCTTCTGATATCTTTATCATAGCATATATCCAAATATATTAAACAGGTATCCTACAATGACAATTCCCATGCACACAATTCCGATAAATATTGCAAGTAGCTTTTTCTTGATTGCTTTTGACAACATCACCAGTGACGGGAATGAAATGGTTGTTACTGACATCATAAATGCCAGGATTGTTCCAAGCCCTGCCCCTTTTGCCAGCAGACTTTCTGCAACCGGTATCGTTCCAAAAATATCCGCATACATTGGTACTCCGACTACCGTTGCCAGCGGCACCGCATACCACTTCTGCTCTCCTAATATGCTTCGAACTATATGCTCCGGAATCAGATTGTGAATTGCCGCCCCAATTGCTACTCCAGCAAAAATGTATGGTGCAACTTTCTTCACAGTGGATACCACCTGATTCTTTGCATAATTCATTCTGTCTCCTACCGTCAGCTTTGGGGATTCAATCTCCACATTCTGAGCCTGTCTGATGAACTCCTCCACCTGGTCTTCCATATGAAGCTTCTCAATCAAAGTGCCTCCAACTACTGCCACAATCAGACCTACAATTACATATGCAAACGCAATCTTGCCTCCAAACACACTCATGAGCAACACAAGCGAACCAAGATCTACCATCGGAGAAGATATGAGAAATGAAAATGTCACACCAAGTGGCAGTCCCGCACTTGTAAATCCCATAAAGATTGGGATTGAAGAGCAGGAGCAGAACGGTGTCACCGTTCCAAGCAATGCCCCGATAATATTCGCCCAGATACCATGGAATCTTCCCATAATCTTCTTACTTCTCTCCGGTGGAAAATAACTCTGAATATAAGAAATCAGAAAAATAAGCACCGCCAGCAGTACAAAAATCTTAATCACATCATAAATAAAAAAATGTAAAAATTCACCGGGAAATCTACTCTCCCCCATTCCTGCCTTTACAAGCAGATTTCCTATGAGATCTTTCAGCCAGTGCATACCTAATATCTGGTCCTGAAAAAAATCCCAGCCTGTCTTAATCGCACCCATAACGTCTCCTTTTAAACATTAGATATTTCTATAAACAATTCATTATATAGAAATATAGAAATATCTCTATGTTTTAGTTTTATAAAAACCGGCACGAACTTTCGTACCGGTTTCGTTCTATTCACACTTTACATCATACATAGAAGTTTGTCAATATATCTTCTTATATATGCTTTATTATTTATTTTAATCAAATTATATATCAAATATTTTTATTGATAATCCATGACATCGATCCACTTCATCAGGAAATCCTTCTCAAGCTCATTGTTCTTCTCAAGCTGTGCTGCTGCCACAATCGGGAACCACTGCTGTACATACTGTTTCGCAGTGTCACTCTTCTTGCAGAACATAGTCAGATACATCTCTGCTGCCACACGGTTCTTCAGTGCGAACTGAAGGTAAGTAAGTGCCGCATCTGCGCTGGCATTCCCCTGGGTAACATGTGCCCAGTCTACAACTGTCAGCTTGCCGTCCTCGCCTACGATGACATTACTTGGATTAAAGTCTCCATGGCATACTTTTGTATGCTTCGGCATGCTCTCCAGACGTACCAGAAGCTCATATCTCTGGGTCGCATCCAGTTCTTTTAACTGATTGATCTGTTTTGCCAGTTTGTCTTTCAGTTTCGTAAGCATCGGAGCCGTCTTTGCGTGGATCTGAAGCTGAAGATCTACGAACTCTGCCATATATTTTTCCAGATTATCCGAATCCTTTTCCATGACTGTTTCCAGAGTCTCGCCTGCCTGACACTCAATAACAAGTGCCCATTTTTCATCGATCTGTGTGACCTCATCAAGCTTTGGAATATCCAGTCCTGCCTCCTCGACTCGAACTGTATTCAGCGCCTCATTAAAAACGGCTGACTTCGGGTGATCTTTTTCAAATATTTTTACAATCTTATCCCCGTCCTTGTAGACTTCCTTATAAGAACGTTTCACAATTAATTCCGGATTCGTAAGTTTCATCACATTTACCTCCTTACCAGCACTTTAAGTATAACTCTTTGATTTCTTTCATGAGTGGATATCTTGGGTTTGCTGCTGTACACTGATCGTTAAATGCCTGCTCCACCATGTCGTCCAGTGTGTCCATGAAATATTTCTCATCAATGCCGTACTCGTGAATGGACTTCTTAATACCGATTTTTTCTTTCAGCTCTTCCAGTTTTGCAATAAAGTTTTCAAATACTTCTGCATCGTCTTTTCCCTGGCAGCCTACAAAGCGGCCGATTTCAGCGTATCTTGCCAGTGCATGTGGATACTGATACTGTGAAAATGTTCCCATTTTTGTCGGTACTTCTGCAGCATTATATCTCATAACTTCTGTCAGGATCACTGCATTTGCAACTCCGTGTGGCAGGTGGTGGAATGCACCAAGTTTATGTGCCATGGAGTGGTTCAGTCCAAGAAATGCGTTTGCAAATGCCATTCCTGCCATACAAGAAGCATTTGCCATCTTCTCTCTGGCCTCCGGATCATTTGCACCATTGTCGTATGCTCTCGGCAGATACTCAAATACTGCTTTTGCTGCCTTGAGGGCAAGTCCGTCTGTGTAATCCGTCGCCATAATAGATACATATGCCTCAATTGCATGAGTCATAACATCGATACCAGATGCACTGGTCAGTCCTTTTGGCTGAGTCATCATGTTATCTACATCTACAATTGCCATATTCGGAAGAAGCTCATAATCTGCAATTGGCCATTTTACGCCTGTCTCGGCATCTGTAATAATAGCAAATGGTGTCACCTCGGAACCTGTTCCGGAAGAAGTCGGGATTGCTACAAAGTAAGCTTTCTCGCCCATTTTCGGGAAAGTGAATACACGCTTGCGGATATCCATGAAGTCCATGGCCATATCCTCAAAGTCAGCTTCCGGATGCTCATACATTACCCACATAATCTTTGCTGCGTCCATGGCAGATCCACCGCCAAGAGCAATGATCGTATCCGGCTCAAATGCACGCATCTGATCCACACCTTTTTCAGCACACTGAAGTGTCGGATCCGGTGCCACCTCGAAGAAGCATGTATGCTGGATTCCAAGCTCATCCAGTTTCTGCTCGATCGGAGCTACGTAACCATTCTTATATAAGAAGCTGTCTGTTACGATAAATGCTTTCTTTTTGTGCAGTACATTTCCAAGTTCATCAAGCGCTACCGGCATGCAGCCTTTCTTAAAGTATACCTTATCCGGAGTCCGAAACCAAAGCATATTTTCTCTCCTCTCTGCAACTGTTTTAATATTGAGCAGGTGTTTTACACCTACATTTTCAGATACGGAGTTTCCTCCCCAGGAACCGCAGCCAAGTGTCAGTGACGGTGCCAGTTTAAAGTTGTAGAGATCTCCGATTCCTCCGTGAGAAGACGGTGTGTTGATCAGGATTCGACATGTCTTCATAGCTTCAGCATGTTTTGCAATTTTCTCTGTCTCAGCAGGATGTACATAAAGAGAAGCTGTGTGTCCATATCCTCCATCTGCTACAAGGCGCTCCGCTTTTTCAAGGGCTTCGTCAAATGTCTTCGCACGATACATTCCAAGTACCGGTGATAATTTTTCGTGTGCAAATTCTTCAGAAATGTCTACGGATTCTACTTCACCGATCAGAATCTTTGTATTTTCCGGAACTTCCACACCTGCAAGTTTTGCAATCTCATATGCAGATTTTCCAGGAATCTTGTTATTCAATGCTCCATTTATAATAATCGTCTTACGAACCTTATCAAGCTCTTCTCCTTTTTTCAGGAAGTAGCAGCCTCTGTATGCAAATTCTTTCTTTACTTCATCGTAAATACTGTCCAGAACCGTTACGGACTGCTCAGATGCACAGATCATACCGTTGTCAAATGTTTTGGAATGAATGATGGAGTTAACTGCAAGTTTAATATCTGCTGTGTCATCAATAATAACCGGTGTATTTCCGGCTCCAACTCCAAGTGCCGGTTTTCCGGAAGAATAAGCTGCCTTTACCATTCCCGGACCACCCGTTGCAAGGATGATGTCAGATTCTTTCATGACCATATTGGTCAGTTCCAGTGACGGTGCATCGATCCAGCCGATAATTCCTTCCGGTGCTCCAACTTTCACTGCTGCGTCCAGAACAACTTTTGCCGCTGCAATTGTAGAAGCTTTTGCTGCCGGATGCGGACTGATGATAATTGCATTTCTCGTCTTCAGACAGATCAATGTCTTAAAGATTGCTGTTGAAGTCGGGTTCGTTGTCGGAATAACTGCTGCCACAAGACCGATTGGCTCTGCGATTTTCTTAATTCCGAATGCTTTATCTTCCTCAATCACACCACAAGTCTTTGTGTCTTTGTATGCATTGTAAATATACTCTGCTGCATAGTGATTTTTGATTACTTTATCCTCAACAATACCACGTCCGGTTTCCTCAACTGCCTGCTTTGCAAGTGGAATACGCATTTTGTTCGCTGCAACTGCTGCCGCATAAAAAATCTTATCAACCTGCTCCTGTGTATAGGTGGCAAAGATTTTCTGCGCCTCGCGCATCGCCTGCATCTTCGCTTCCAACGCTTCCACATTGTCAACAAATACCGGTACAACATCTTTCTTCTTAGCCATCTGGATTCCCTCCTGTAAATAAAAAGTATGGATTATAGTTTACTTGATTAGACGTCTTTTATTCTTTACATTTGGTAGTATAAAATATCGTTAATTATTTGTCAATATATAAATGATATTTTTTTAACATTATTGTTTATTTTTTATCATATTCTGTGATAAATAGAATTGAAACAGGCAGTGCGCACAGAAACTGAATATTTTTTGTTGATGCTGCGTCGCTTATTTTGAACTTTCTACGCAAACTCGCCTGATGAACAGGCTCAGACAATGCTCCGAAAGTTCAAGCTATGCTCGCATCAACTACAAAATAATTCAATGTTTCTATGCGCACCGCCTGTTTTTCAGTTCTATTTCTCCCACTCAGTATGTAAAAAATAAACTTCTTGGAAGCAGGACGGCTTACGCTGGAAGGTTATCATTTAGGCTAAGTAGAAAACTGTAACATGGAGATCCTTTACTTCCTCTTCTTCAATATATTGTAAAGTAAACCAAAAACGCCTGAGGATTTCCAGGCCAGGATTGGGATATTTTCGTCATAGTTGCGAGTATAGCCTTGCTCTCGACGGATTGTTTGAGCTTGTTCTTTAAGCGAGTTTCCGTCGAGAGTAAGATATCAGCGACGCAGCAACTATAGAAAATATCTCACCTGCTCTGAAACCTCAGGCGGGGTTCATATATTTACTTCACAATATATTCAATTTACCAATTCATCTCACTATGATATCCGACTGTCTCGTGATCATGGATAATATTCTCTATCTCCTCACGATCCAATGATGGCATATCACCTGGGATAGTATTCTTGGCTGCACTGCTGGCATTTCCATAGCGAAGAGCACTTGCACACCCTCCGTCTTCTCTCAAAAGTCCATACAGCACTCCGGAACAATAAGCATCTCCGCTTCCGATACGATCTACAACTTCGATATTCTCGTATGGTTTCTCTTCATAGAATTTCTTCGCTTTTGCGTCGTAAATTACAGAAGTAAAGTTATGTATCTTTGGACTTAATACAGTACGCTGGGTGGATGCGATGATGGAGATTGGATATTCAGCTGCAAAGCTTTCCATGATCTCTTTTACATTGCCTTCTTTTCCAAATGTCAGTCTTGCAGTGTCTTCGGAGCAAAAGAAAATGTCTACATAAGGAAGGATTCCTTCAATACATTTTCTTGCTTCTTCTCCTGACCAGAGATTCAGGCGGAAGTTCACGTCAAATGAAATGAGTGCGCCTTTTTCCTTAAATCTCTTAATCATCTCTACTCCGGTCTTCCGACACTCTTCACTGAGCGCCAGAGTAATTCCGGAGGTATGAAAGCATCTGGTCGATTCATATATACTGTCATCAAATTCATCGATGTCAATTCTGGTCATGGACGAATGCTGTCTGTCATAGACCACGCCCGGTTTTCTCGGGTATGCTCCGTTCTCGTAGTAATACACGCCCAATCTTGCATCTTTTCCTGTATCGTATACCAGATAATCATCACTGACTCCACAGAATCGGATCTTATTCTTTGCGAACATACCGATACTACTGTCTGGAATTCTTGATATGATACCGGATCTCAGACCAAGAAGAGATACGCCGGAAGCTACGTTAAGTTCTGCGCCGCCAACCTGCTTCTGAAATGTCTCTCCACGTACGATACGCTCATTGTCCGGTGGGGACAGACGAAGCAGAATCTCTCCTAATGTCAGCAGATCAAATGCTTTTTTCTTCATAAGACTAGCCTCTTACTTCTTTTACAATCTCTACAGCTTCTTTTGTCATTGCCTCAATCTTGTCGAACTCTCCAGCCTCTACAAGACTTCCTTTTACCATCCAGCTTCCGCCACATGCAAGAATCTTGTCATATGCAAGATATTCTTTTACATTTGTCGCATTGATTCCACCTGTAGGCATGAATTTCAGTCCTGTGTATGGAGCTGCCATAGCTTTGATCATCTTCAGTCCGCCTGCTGGCTCTGCCGGGAAGAATTTTACAACTTCAAGACCATTCTCGATTGCCTGCTCAGCCTCGCTTGGAGTGCAGATTCCTGGTGTAATCGGAATATTCTTCTCTACACAGTATTTTACAATCTTAGGATTCAGTCCTGGGCTTACGATAAATTTTGCTCCTGCTGCTACAGCACGATCCACCTGCTCTGTTGTCAGAACTGTTCCGGCTCCAATAAGCATCTCTGGATATTTCTCAGACATGATACGGATTGACTCCTCTGCTGCATCTGTACGGAAAGTAACCTCTGCACATGGAAGTCCTCCATTGCAAAGAGCTTTTGCAAGTGGCTCTGCGTCCTTTGCATCATTTAATACAACGACTGGTACAATACCAATTTTCTGAATCTTCTCTAATACTTCATTCATGATCTTCTTCTCCTTCTTCTTTTTCAGTTTCATTATGCGAAACCTATTTTCATATTATGAAATCTCTTAATTCTGATTATACTCAAAGGACGCATAATGTCAAGAGTATTTCAAGTTTTCTAACTACCTCTTTATTATAATTCTAAGCTTATGTAAAAACAACCTGTTCTCATTTGTAGACTTGCGGAGGTGCGCAGTAGAAGTATGTCATGCAATTGCATTACGCGCACCTCGCAGCAAGAATGCCGAGGCATTCTTGAATACAATTCTACATTATGCAAAAAGGGCGCATGAAAAAACTTCCGTTTTTCACACGCCCCTTCTCTTATCCATCATTTTCTTTATGATGTCGGGTGCAAAAGCCCCCAACTATGATACACACAGACTGCCTATCTTTCTTATGCATTTTTCTTACGCATTTTTCTACATATTTTTCTTATGCTCAGTATGTAGAAGCATGTGAGCTTTGTGAGACATCGGTGCCTCAAAGTACTCTTTGTACATCTGAATGACATCTGGATTCTCATGAGAGAATCTAAGGTTCGCATTGCGATCCAGATAATACAGGTTCTTTCCACGTTCAAATGCGCGCTCTTCGCCGTCGTGGATCGGCTGTCCGCCACCACCGACGCATCCTCCCGGACACGCCATAACTTCTACAAAGTCATAGTGCACTTCACCGGATTCGATCTTGCGAATCAATTCTCTTGTATTTCCAAGTCCGCTGACTACTGCAGTTCTCACTGTAATATCATTAATCTGGAAATTTGCTTCCTGAACGCCGTCATTTTCATTGAATCCCTGGCTTCTGACTGCTGTAAATGCCTCTGCCGGCGGATTCTCACCTTTGATGATATAGTAAGCCGACCGAAGTGCCGCCTCCATAACTCCACCGGTTGCACCGAAGATGACTCCGGCTCCGGTTCCCTCATGCATCGGGCGGTCACTCTCAACATCTACCAGTGTCTGTGGGCTGATATGTGCAGAACGGATCATTCGGATCAGCTCACGTGTGGTGATAACTGCATCAATATCATGTCCTGCATATTCTTCATAATAAAGATCCATCTCACGCTCTGCCTTCTTAGCCACACATGGCATAACAGATACAGTATAGATCTTCTCCGGACTTACGCCCAGCTTCTCTGCAAAATATGTCTTCATAACTGCACCGAACATCTGCTGTGGTGATTTTGCGGAAGACAGATATTTTACCAGATGTGGGAACTGACTCTTAATAAAGCGCACCCATCCCGGACAGCAGGAAGTGAACATCGGGCGGTCTTTTAATTCACCACTTGTAAATCTCTTTACGAATTCATTTCCCTCTTCCATAATCGTAAGATCCGCAGAAAATGTTGTATCAAATACATAGTTTATTCCCATTCTCTTGAGGGCATCTATGATTTTTCCAACTGTTGCATCTTCCGGTGCCAGTCCGAGTTCCTCTCCCCATGCTGCGCGGACAGCAGGTGCTACCTGAGCAACCACGATCTTATCCGGATCTTCAATTGCTTTCCATACTTCATTCGTATCACTTCTCTCGCGAAGTGCTCCGACAGGACAATGTGTAATGCACTGACCACAAAGTGCACAATCTGCCTCTCGGATAGAATTATGACCTGACACATTAACTGTTGTGTGATAACCGGTTCCTTCTACATCCCAGACACCAAGCCCCTGAACCTTGTCACACACCTGCACGCAACGCATACATTTGATACATTTTGCAGAATCACGAATCAGTGGAAATGTTTTATCCCATGGCTGGTGTTCCAGATACTGATGAAATGGAAGTTCTAAAATATCCAGATCATTTGCAATTTTCTGAAGACTGCAGTTGCCGCTTCTCATACAAGTTACACACTGACAGTCGTGCTCAGAAAGAATCAGTTCTACTGTTGTACGTCTGTCCTTTCTGACTTTCGGACTATTTGTATAAATGACCATACCTTCCTCGCAAATATTATTGCAGGCGGTGATCAGTCTGTCCTTTCCTTCCAGCTCTACCACACACACGCGACAGGCGCCTATTTCATTGATGCCTTTGAGATAACAAAGACTCGGAATCTGAATACCAACGGATCTGGCAGCTTCCATAATTGTGGTATTCTCTTCTACTGAAATCTGTCTTCCATCTATTGTAAGATTTACCATAATTTTTCTCTGCCTCCTTTAAATATTCCATATCCGAAATGATCGCAGCGCAGACAGCGGCAAGCTTCCTGTTTTGCTTCTTTTTCGGTCATGCAGTTCTCCACTCCTTCAAAATCACAGACTCTCTCACATGCCTCGCGCTCTGTAAGTTCTGCACGTCCGCAAGGTACTCTGTCATGAAGGCTTGCTTTCGGAATCTCTACATCACAGGAAATCTCATGATGATATCCAAGATATTCATCAATGTTGGCAGCTACAACTTTTGCTGCTGCAATCGCTTTGATCACAGTAGCCGGACCACTTGCACAGTCTCCTCCTGCAAATACACCTGGCATATCCAGGAAATCTCCTCCTGCAGTTGTCACGATCTTACCACGCTCTACCGGAATTCCTGCTTCTGCGAAATGATCTGTCTCAATATTCTGACCAATTGCCACAACAAGGATATCACATGGAATATACTGATCTGGCTCTCCTGTTGCTTTTACGCTTGCACGTCCGCCTTTGATCTCACTGATCATCTGCGGTGTAACATACATTCCTTTAATGTGATGATTTTCATCAATATCCAGAGATGCCGGGGCCTTCAGAGTCTGTACTTCAATTCCCTCTGCAATTGCTCCTTCAATCTCTGCCGGAAGAGCTGTCATATCTGCAACTCTTCTTCTATATACAATGCTGACTTTCTTAGCACCCAGTCTTTTGGCTGTACGGACTGCATCCATAGATACATTACCACCACCGACAACTGCGACTTCTTTTCCAGTCAGGTCAAGTGCTTCGTCTTTTCCTACATCTCTTAAGAACTGTACTGCTGAGATGACTCCGTCTGCATCTTCGCCTTCCAGTCCAAGTTTCTTATCTGTACTTGCTCCAATTGTAATCAGAACAGCATCGTACTCACTGCGAAGCTGTTGGATTGTAATATCTTCACCGATCTTAAGACCGTATTTTACTTCTACTCCTGTCTTTAAGATTGCATTGATATCCTCGTCCAGACGGTCTTTCGGAAGTCTGTAGTTCGGAATACCATAGCGGAGCATACCTCCAAGCTTTGGAAGCATCTCATATACCGTTGTCTGATGTCCCATAAGCTGCAGATAATAAGCTGCACTGAGTCCTCCCGGGCCTCCTCCTAATACAGCAATTTTCTTACCTGTGCCTGGTGCACATTTTGGCGGCTCTACTTCCCCTGCAAAGTCTGCTGCCACTCGTTTCAGGCCACGGATATTAATAGAATCATCAATCATGTTACGACGGCATCTTGCCTCACATGGATGCTCACAGATAAATCCACATGTTGTCGGGAATGGATTATCCTTACGGATCAGACGGATTGCATCTGCATAGCGTCCTTCCCCAACTAACGCTACATATCCCGGAATATCAACATGTGCAGGACATAAGGATACACATGGTACCGGCTGATTATATGTACAGGTACAGCGTCCGTTCTTGATATGCTCGATATAATCATCGCGATATCCGATCAGTCCCTTATATACCATATGCGCTGCCTCATATCCAATCGCACAGTCGGCAGACTCCATAATAGACTTTGCTGTCTGCTCCATAGTATCAAGTGTCTCCATTGTTGCGTTGCCGTTCAGTACCTTTCTGATCAGGTGATTCAACTGACCAAGACCGACACGGCAAGGTACACATTTTCCACAAGTCTGAGCATGGCATAACTCCAAAAATGCGCGAGACAAGTCTACTGGACATAATCCCGGTGGGCTTGATTCGATTCTGCGCTCAAGATCCTTGTAGAGCTGCTCCATAACAAGGTCTGCCCTGCTAGGAGTATCGATCGTTAATCTACTCATTTTTTTATTCCTTCCCTCTCTACCGATTGTTTTTAGAATAAGTAACGGTCATATTGTAACATTTAGATAAAATTTTGTAAATACTTTTATCTAAATTAGTCACAATGCTATTTTTTTATCAATAGCAACGTCTTTTCTATAGTTTCTTTTTATAAACGTCCTTATATTTTCTAAATATAATTTAGTTAGTTTCATTTAAAACCCGTCCCAATTTTATCAATCCTGTGAAACATATATCTTTCCTTGTGGTTTTAAATTTCAAATGCTATAATTAACCGAAAGAAACGCCTATAAGCGCGCTTGTTTATAGATAAATACAACACGAGGTGATACAGATGAACACAGGCTGCCTGATACTGGCAGGAGGAAAAAGCCGTCGGATGGGATATCGGAAATCCTCTCTGAGACTTAATGGAACAACATTTCTCGACAAACTGATTTTTGAACTACGCGATTTTCCTGAGATTCTGGTTTCAGTCGATGATGCCGCCCGGCATCCGGAAATCCCTTATTCAATGATTGATGACCGATATTCAGATTGCGGTCCTATGAGCGGACTTTACAGTGCCTTATCTGTCTGCGAGTCGGATGCGCTGCTCGTTCTTCCCTGTGACGTTCCTCTTTTTTCCGGAACACTGGCTCATCACCTTCAGGAAGTCATGAAACATTCTGATACTGATGCACTTATCTGTGTCACGGCGGATGATCGGATCCACCCCCTGTGTGGTATTTATCGCAAAAGCTGCACCCCTGTACTAAAGAGGTGCTTGGATAATGGAAATCTTCGGATCATGGATGCTTTGAACAACTTAAAGGTTCATTTTTATCACGTAGAAGAAGATTCCTGGCAGCTACAGAATATCAATACACCAGAGGAATACCAAAAACTGACTGCAAAAAGCTGCCTGGCCATTTCTGGATTTAAAAACTCCGGAAAAACCACTTTAATGGAACGATTAATCCCAGAGCTGATCCACCGGGGACTTAAGGTCGCCACAGTCAAACATGACGGACATTCTTTCGAACCTGATTCTCCCGGAACAGACAGTTATCGGTTCTGGCAGGCAGGCGTGAGTGCTTCCATCGTCTATGATAACGACAAATATTCCGTTGTAAAACGGGAACCTTTACAGGAATCTGCAATTGCGGGGCTTGTCGGTGATGCTGATCTTGTTCTTTTAGAAGGCTTCAAATGGAGCGATTATCCAAAGCTTATATTATTGACTGGAAGTGATGAACAAAATAACAGCTTACTCGCTTCTGCTTCTAATTGTATCTCCTATATCACTGCTGATTTTTCAACCGAACAGTTGATACAAGATACACCCGTTTATTGTCGGGATAATATCGAAGCTATCGCTGACTGTATATTACAACATTATCATAACGGAGATTTAAAACATTTATAAATAATCGATACATTTATATAAGGAAAAATAAGGAAAACATACATATGAACATTCAGACTTTAAAAGAAGCATCTGACTGTCTCCTGAATCTGGCAAAACCAGAAACTCAGACGATAGAACACATTTTACTACAAGATGCTTTTGAACGAATTCTTGCAGAAGATATTACAGCTAAAATTCCGGTGCCTTCTTTTGCCAAAAGCGCATATGATGGATATGCACTTCGTCAGGCTGACACAGCCGCTGCTTCACCGGAACATCCTGTGACTTTAGACGTTACCGGGGTAATTCCTGCCGGAAGTGTTCCAACCTATCCAATCACAGAAGGAAAAGCTGCACGGATCATGACCGGCGCACCAGTTCCGGAAGGTGCCGATGCCATTATCATGCATGAGCGCACTTCCTTTACTGAGAATACGGTTACATTAACGGCGCCCGTTACCTCCGCAAACATCATTCCACCTGGGGAAGATGTTGCAGCCGGAACTTTGCTTGTTCCAAAAGGCAAAATACTTACCGCTTCTGACCTGGCACTGATTGCCGGACAGGGGATTGCTGAAATTGGGGTCTATAAAAAGCTCTCCATCGGGCTTATCAGTACCGGAAGCGAACTTTTGAATACAGGTTCTCCTTTAGAATACGGTAAGATTTATAATACGAATCCATATCTTTTAGGCGGTTACATTCAAAAACATCATATGACTGCCAACTACCTTAACACGGTCAGTGATGATCTGGATTCCCTGTGTCGGGCCGTACTCGACGCCCTCAAGACCAATGATATCGTAATCACGACAGGCGGTGTATCTGCCGGTGATTTCGACTATATGCCGGAAGTGATACGTCGCATTGGGGGCGACCTTCTCTTCCACCGGTTAAAATTCAAACCGGGCGGTGCAATGCTTGGTGCATTTAAAGACGGAAAAGTCATTCTGGGCTTATCCGGTAATCCGGGTGCTGCCGCAACAGGTCTGTTGTGTGTCGGCTTTCCATTTATGAGAAAACTCTCGGGAAGATCTGACATCACGTTTTCACAGGCAACTGCTTATCTTGGGGTTGATTTTAAAAAATCAAGTCCTGTGACTAGAATTTTAAAAGGTCATTCAGATTTCAAAAATGGTATGTTATATTTCACCCCACTTAGCAACCAGCACAATGGTTCTGTTTCTTCCATGAGCGATTGTGATCTGCTGGCCGTCATTCCTGCCGGAAGTAAACCTCTTGCGGCAGGCGACAAGCTTGAAGTCTATATATTATGATATCAGGGCAAACGATGTTTTTACGTAACTTTTTGCCGGCATCATATATATTAGAAATAAAATTTTAGGGGAAGGGAGGAATTTGTTATGAATTCACCAAAAGAAATTGCTAACAATTATATTGCTATCGGAAAGGGGAAGGTAAACACTCCGGTCGCCAAGATGTTCGTTCTTGGAATACTGGCCGGAATCTTTATCGCATTTGGAGGCGTTGCTTCTACTGCAGCCGCTGTATCTATTCCGCTGGCATCTGTAGGCAAGTTTCTTGGAGCATGCATCTTCCCAGGAGGACTGACTATGGTACTCCTCGCTGGAAGTGAACTGTTCACAGGTAATTGTCTTCTGGTTATTCCGCTCTGCAAAAAAGAGATCACTCTTGGCGGAATGCTGAAGAACTGGGTAGTTGTATACCTTGGCAATATGGTCGGTGGAATTGGTGTTGCTGCAATCTGTGTATTCAGCCATCAGGCTGGTCTTTTTAACAACGGTCTTGCTGCTTCTATGATCAGCACTGCTGCCGGTAAGGTATCACTCTCCTTTGGCGATGCATTTCTTCGCGGAATTGCATGTAATTTCCTTGTATGTATCGCTGTATGGATTTCATTTGCTGCCAAGCAGGTGTCTTCCAAGATCATCGGATTGTTCTTTCCAATCATGATGTTCGTTTTATGTGGATTCGAGCATAGCGTAGCCAATATGTACTATATTGCTGCCGGTATTTTTGCTAAGGGAAATGCAGCCTATCTTGAAGCTGCAACTGCTGCCGGCGCTGACGTATCTGGCCTTACATGGGGAGCTATGTTCACCAAAAATCTTCTTCCGGTAACGTTGGGGAACATTATCGGCGGAGCAGTTTTGGTAGGTCTTGCCTACTGGTTCGTTTACTTAAAAGACGACTAAAAAAATCTTTATTGAATTTAGAAAGGGAAAATTATGAGCAAATTATATCTTGCTGATCCGTCAGGTTATGACGTGAAAATGAATGAAATCGCACGACATTTTTCTCATAAAGTTGAGGTTTATCCTCCTGGAAGCTGCCCGATCACTATGCAGATCTCTATGTTGCGTACGGCTGCAAACCAGACTTGTGGAAAATGTGTTCCGTGCCGCGACGGTCTTCCACTTGTAGCACGTCTGATGCAGAAAGTGTTAGATGGCCGTGCAACAGAAAAAACTTTGGATAACATCCGTATGATGGCTACGATGATCCGTTCATCTGCTGACTGTGCCATCGGTTGGAATGCCGCTGATGAGGTCTTAAAAGGATTAGACCTGTTTGCAGACGAATATCAGAGCCACATTGAAAACAAAAAATGTCTGGAATCCATCGGACAGAAGGTACCTTGTATCTCCTTATGTCCTGCACATGTAAATATTCCGGGATATATCGCATTAGTTGGTGAAGAGGATTACGCCGGAGCAATTAATCTGATCCGTAAAGACAATCCGTTCCCGACAGCCTGTGCTATGGTCTGTGAGCATCCTTGTGAGGAGCGCTGCAGAAGAAAGATGCTGGAGTCACCGATCAACATCCGTGCACTGAAAAAATATGCAGTTGATATGATGCCAGTCGACAAAGTTGCTACACCAAAACCGAATCCTTCTACAGGAAAATCCATCGGTGTCATTGGTGGTGGTCCTGCAGGACTAACTGCAGCATACTTCTTAGCTCTTATGGGACATAAGATTGAAGTATATGAAACACATGACAAACTTGGCGGAATGCTCCGTTATGGAATTCCGAATTACCGTTTTCCGAAAGATCGTCTGGATGAAGATATCCGTGCGATTTTAAATAGCGGTGATATCCATGTTACATACAACACAACAATCGGAAAAGATATTCCTGTCAAAGATATTTACGAGAAACATGATGCAATTTTTGTTGGAATTGGTGCTCAGACAGGTAAGACACTTCGTATTGAAGGTGCTGACGCCGGAAATGTTGTATCTGCTGTAGATATTCTGGATCAGATTGGAAATGGAAATCTTCCTGATTACACTGGCAAAAGTGTTGTCGTTATCGGTGGTGGTAACGTTGCTATGGACTGTGCAAGAAGTGCTGTCAGATGCAACGCAGAAGAAGTATCCATCATTTACCGTCGCCGTCAGAAAGACATGACTGCCCTGGAATCTGAGATCGAATCCGCAGTTATGGAAGGAATCGCACTTGTAACACTGCAGGCTCCGGTCGAGATTACAAAAGATGAAAATGGTAACTGTAAATCTCTGATCACACAACCACAGATGATTAGTGCTTACCGCGGATCCAGACCGGCACCAAAGGATGCTGCAAAAGAAAAACAGGAATTCAAAGCAGATGTTATTATGATCGCAGTTGGACAGGATATTGTATCCGCTCCATTTGAAGAGTTTGGTATCCCTGCAAAATGGAATATCCTTCAGGCCGGACTTGACACAGAAGTAAAAGAAATCCCTGGTGTATTCACCGGTGGAGACTGTGCAACTGGTCCATCTACTGTAATTCGTGCAATCGCTGCCGGAAAAGTAGCTGCACACAATATTGATGAATATCTTGGTTACCACCACACACTCACTTGTGAAGCTGTTGTACCGGAACCAAAAGAAAATATGCGTGATCTTATGGGACGTACAGAGATTGGTGAGCGCCCGGCAAATATCCGCAAGAAAGATTTCGAACATGTAGAAGAGCTCTTAACACATGAAGAAGCTATGCAGGAAGCATGCCGCTGTCTGCGTTGTGACCACTTCGGATGTGGAGCTATGGTAGGAGGTAGAGACTTATGATTAATCTGACAATCGATGGCGTACAGATTGAAGCAAAAGAAGGTCAGTCAATCTTAAGCGCTGCAAGGGAGCATGGAATCCATATTCCTACACTTTGCTTCCTGGAAAAAATTAATGAAATTGGTTCCTGTCGTATCTGTGTCGTAGAAGTAGAAGGCATGAATAAACTTGTAACTGCCTGCAACACAAAAGTAAAAGAGGGCATGAACATTACAACAGACAGCCCAGCTGTTATCGAATCCAGAAAGAACACTCTCCATCTCTTGATGGCTGAGCATAAAACAAACTGTTTCAAATGTATTAAAAATGGTGCCTGTGAGCTTCAGGCTATGGCACGCGAATATGGTATTGATGTGCCAAACTTTAAATCATCACACGGAGATGTACAGCATGAGCCATTTGACGCTCATCCATTCCTCTCCTATGACCCGGGTCTTTGTATCCAGTGCCAGCGTTGTATCAGTACTTGTGCAAAAGCTACAGGAAGACATGCCCTTTCTCTTGAGAGAAACGGTGCACGTGTATATGTAAAAGTACCGTTCGGCGAAGGCTGGGAGAATTCCTTATGCGAGTCTTGTGGGAACTGTGCTCAGGCATGTCCAACAGGTGCTCTTACGATCAAGAGAAGAAAAGATTATCGTGAATGGGAAGTTAAGAAAGTCCGCACAACCTGTCCACACTGTGCTACAGGCTGTCAGATGGATCTGTACGTAAAAGACGGCAAAATCGTAGACGTGCAGGGTGCAGACGGTCCTTCTAATCACAATCTGCTCTGTGTCAAAGGACGTAGTGGTTCTTTCGACTTCGTAGACTGTGATGCAAGAATCCGTTATCCATTAATTAAGAATAAAGAAACTGGTGAATTTGAGCGTGCTACATGGGATGAGGCATTAAATCTCGTGGCTTCTAAATTCTCAGAGATCAGAAATCAATATGGAGGTGAGGCGCTGGCCGGATTTGCCTGCTCTCGTTCTACCAACGAAGACATTTACATGCTTCAGAAAATGGTAAGAACAGCGTTTAAGAGCAACAATACCGATAACTGCGCGCGCGTTTGACATGCTCCTACTGTTGCCGGATTGGCAACCACACTTGGCTCAGGAGCTATGACAAATACCATTTATGATATTACTCATGAATCTGATGCTATCCTCCTTGTAGGATCTAACCCGGAACATGCACATCCGGTTATCGGAATGCAGGTTCGTCAGGCCGTACAGCGCGGTGCTAAACTCATCGTAGTTGACCCACGTGATATCGACCTGTGTAAAGATGCTGATATCCATTTGAAATTAAAACCAGGTACAAACGTAGCGTTTGCAAATGGTATGATGCATATCTTCATTGAAGAAGACTTAATCGACCACAAATTCATCGAAGACCGTACAGAGAACTTCGAAGCTATGAAAGAAATGGTCAAAGATTATACACCTGAAAAAGTAGCAGAAATCTGTCAGATCGATGCAGATATGTTGAGAGAAGCTGCACGTATTTACGCAAAAGCTGATCGTGCACCAATTATGTACTGTCTTGGTGTTACAGAGCATCATACTGGTACAGAAGGTGTTATGTCCCTGTCTAACATGGCTATGATGGTTGGTAAACTTGGAAAACCTGGATGTGGTGTTAACCCAATCCGTGGTCAGAACAATGTACAGGGAGCCTGCGATATGGGTGCTTCTCCGAACCAGTTCAGCGGATATCAGAACATCGACAAACCGGGAGTTCTTGAAAAATTTGAAAAAGCATGGGATACAAAGCTGAATCCGAATATTGGTACAAAAGCTACGGACTGCTTCCCTAAGATGATCAGTGGAGATATTAAAGGATTGTTTATCTTCGGAGAGGATCCGGTCAGAACAGATCCGAACACACATCACGTAATCAAATCTCTTGAGTCACTGGACTTCTTCGCAATTGATGAGCTGTTCATGACTGAGACTGCAAAACTTGCTGATGTTATTCTTCCAGGACGTTCTTATGCTGAAAAAGAAGGAACTTTCTCTAATACTGAGAGACGTGTACAGCGCGTCAGAAAGGCCGTAGAGATTGAAGGTGATACGAAGCCTGATACTTGGATCTTCACTGAGATCATGCGTCGTATGGGCTATCCACAGCCTCATCTGACACCTGCACAGATTATGGATGAAATTGCATCTGTAACTCCTTCATTTGCCGGTATCAGCCATGAGAGGCTGGACAGCGAAGAAGTAAACGGACAGGGACTTCAGTGGCCATGTACATCAAAAGATCACCCTGGAACACCAATTATGCACGTAGGAAAATTTGCAAGAGGTCTTGGATATTTCAGACCAGCTGCATACACACCTTCTATGGAGCTTCCAGATGAGGAATATCCTCTGATCATGATGACAGGACGTATTCTCTATCATTACAATGCATGTGCTATGACTGATAAGACAGAAGGGATCAATCAGATTGCCGGCGAGTCCTTTATCGAGTTAAACACAGAAGATGCACAAAAGCTTGGCGTTGAAGACGGAGAGATGGTTTCCATTTCTTCCAGACGTGGAACGATTCAGGCAAAAGCTACCGTATCCTACAAGACAAATCCTGGTGAATGCTGGATGCCTTTCCACTATATCGAAGGTGGTGCAAACTGGCTGACAAGCGATGCACTGGATTCCATCTCAAGTACACCAGAGTACAAAGTATGTACGGTTAAAGTTGAGAAGATTACAGCGTAAATAAGACGGAATACTTATAAGCAAATACATGCCTTTGCGCTCCGAGTACAGAACATTTCGATGAGCTAATAAGCGTGTCAATCGTGTACAGCAATGGCTTACACGATTGACATTATCTCATCTCCATTGTACTCAAGTCGCACATAGGCATGTATTTTGCTTTGTATTCCTGTTTATTGACTGGCTGTTGAAGTTTTTATTTACCCTGCAATAATTTGCCTCGTAGACTTACGCTAAGAAGGCTCTCCATCTCTTATATGCGCACGACTTAAGCACTGTTGAAATGAGACGTTAGCAATCATGGAAGTTCTTACTGAACATGATTGCTTGTTCTACGGCTCATGGAAACGTCCAGTGCTTGGAGTGTAAGTATAAGCGATGGAGCTCCTTCTATCGTAAACTACAAGACAACATATCTTATTTGCAAATTATCAAACATTTTATTTTCATACAAATTACAAAAAAGCTGCCATGTTTTCACATGACAGCTTTAAAATTATCTTATTCAGATTATCAAAGTATTTGCAATTATACAAGCTCGATAAGAACTTCCATAGCTGCATCACCTTTACGCTGACCAATCTTAACGATTCTTGTGTATCCACCTTTACGATCTGCGTATTTTGGTGCGATCTCGTCGAATAATTTAGCAACAAGATCAACTTCTTTTGTGTTTTTCTTTCTTCCAGCCTGTGCTGTAGGAACCTCTGTTACAGGGTAAAGAACTTTCAGCATCTGGCGGCGAGCGTGAAGTCTGCTAGGCATATCTTTCTTGATTGTCTTGTCAACTTCGTCGTAAACTGTTTTCTTCTTTCCGTCTACAACTTCTTTTACTCTCTTGCCATTCTCGTCTTTACGAGCAACTTTAGCTTTTACAGTAACTTCTTCGAAGTTATCTTTCTCTTTTACAGCCATAGCAATAAGACCTTCAGCAATCTTGCGGATCTCTTTAGCCTTAGCTTCTGTTGTAACGATTTTTCCGTTGTTCAGAAGTGCTGTTACCTGGTTTCTTAATAAAGCTTTTCTCTGGCTTGATGTTCTGCCGAGTTTTCTATACTTTGCCATTTTAAATTTCCTCCATATTTAACACTTGGTTATACTCTTCGGGCTTACTAGCCAAATGCTCTGCTGTGCTCTTACGGTCTTACCAGCAGATAACATCTATTTCACTTAATGCTTAACGAATGTATCACCTTACGGCTCACATTCCTATAAGTATTCAGTGTTTACTCTTCTCCTTTGCTTAAGCTTAATCCTAATTCATCAAGCTTAGCAAGAACTTCTTCCAGTGACTTACGTCCAAGGTTACGAACTTTCATCATATCCTCAGATGTTCTGTTTGTGAGCTCTTCAACTGTGTTGATTCCAGCTCTCTTCAGACAGTTGTATGAACGAACAGATAACTCAAGTTCATCAATGCTCATCTCAAGCACTTTCTCTTTCTCGTCATCTTCTTTCTCAATCATGACTTCAGCAGCCTGTGCTACTTCTGACAGATCAATAAAGAGTTTCAGATGCTCGCTCAATACCTTTGCAGCAAGGCTGACTGCCTCATCTGGAAGTAATGTACCATTTGTATATACATCTAATGTCAGTTTATCAAAATCTGTAATCTGTCCGACACGTGTGTTCTCAACTGTGAGATTCACGCGCTCCACTGGGGTGTAAATAGAATCGATTGGGATTACTGCAATTGGTAACTCATCGTTCTTATTCTTCTCAGCACTTACATATCCTCTGCCCTTTGTAATGGTCAGCTCCATATATAATTTGCTGTCTGCTCCACCATTCAATGTAGCGATAACAGTCTCTGGATTCATGATCTCAATATCCTGATCTACCTGTATATCTGCAGCTGTGACAACACCTTCACCCTCGAACTCGATATATGCAGTCTTCGGCTCATCTGTCTCAGATGTATTCTTGATAGCCAGTGACTTCAGGTTCATGATGATTTCGGTAACGTCTTCTTTCACTCCTGGGATGGAGCTGAACTCATGCAGAACGCCATCAATCTTTACCTGGCTGATAGCAGATCCTGGTAATGATGAAAGCATAATTCTGCGAAGAGAATTACCTAATGTTGTTCCATAACCTCTTTCCAAAGGCTCTACAACAAATCTTCCATACTTCTTATCTTCTGAAATCTCTGTTATTTCTATATTGGGTTTATTAAAATCAAACACTAAGTCCACCTCCTGTGGGGTTACTGGTTATTATTTAGAATATAACTCGACGATTAACATCTCGTCAACTGGAACATCGATTGCTTCACGTGCAGGAAGCTCTTTAACTGTTCCTTTCAGGTTCTCCTGATCTACTTCTAACCAGTCTGGAACCATACGTCCACCTGTGACCTCTACGATCTCTTTGTATCTTGGAGAGCTCTTTTTAGCCTCTTTGATCTCTACTGTATCACCAGCTTTGATCAGGTAAGATGGAATATTTACCTGCTTACCATTTACAAGTACATGCTTATGATCAACGATCTGTCTAGCTTCACGTCTTGTTCTAGCAAATCCCATACGGAATACTACGTTGTCAAGTCTGGACTCAAGAAGGATCATCAGGTTATCACCTGTCATTCCGTTCATACGCTGAGCTTTCTCGAAGTAGTTTCTGAAAGGTTTCTCTAATACACCATAGATGAATTTAGCTTTCTGTTTCTCACGTAACTGAAGACCATACTCGCTCATCTTTCTATTGGATCTCTTTAACTGTCTGTTGGACTTTTTATCAATTCCTAAATATACTGGATCCATACCGAGGGATCTACATCTTTTAAGAACCGGAACTCTATTTACTGCCATGTTTTAATTTTCCTCCTATAAATATTCGGATACTACAATCCATTAACGTAATTATTGTAACTAGACTCTTCTGCGCTTCGGCGGACGGCAACCATTGTGTGGTACCGGTGTTACGTCTCTGATGCTTGTTACATCGATTCCGCATGCCTGAAGTGCACGGATTGCTGCTTCTCTACCTGAACCTGGTCCTTTAACCATTACGTCAACTGATTTTAAACCATGTACTAATGCTGCTTTAGCTGCTGTTTCAGCTGCCATCTGAGCTGCATAAGGGGTAGATTTTCTTGAACCTCTAAATCCAAGACCGCCCGCACTTGCCCATGAAAGAGCATTTCCCTGAGCATCTGTTAATGTAACGATTGTGTTATTAAAAGATGACTGAATGTGAGCCTGTCCATGTTCAACGTTTTTCTTGACACGTTTCTTTGTCACTTTCTTTGTAACTTTCTTTGCCATAATAAAACTAACCTACGCTTTCCTTTTTGTGTTATTTGTTATTTGTTACTTATTTCTTCTTGTTTGCTACTGTTCTCTTAGGACCTTTTCTTGTTCTTGCATTTGTCTTAGTCTTCTGACCACGAACCGGAAGTCCTTTTCTGTGACGGATTCCTCTATAGCATCCGATCTCCTGTAATCTCTTGATGTTCAGAGCGATCTCTCTTCTAAGATCTCCTTCTACAGTCTGAGTCTCGTCGATTACTGCACTGATTTTCTTTACATCGTCGTCTGTAAGATCTCTACAACGAATATCAGGATTAACTCCTGCCTGTGCTAAGATACGGGTTGCGCTTGTTCTACCGATTCCGTAGATATAAGTTAATCCGATCTCAACTCGTTTGTCTCTTGGTAAATCTACACCTGCAATACGTGCCATGTGACTGTTCCTCCACTTTCTTTGTTTGTTATCGTCTTTAATAGGGGACACATCTCCATGTCCCAGGCATGTTCGGTATCATGCCCTTTCCGGTCACCGCATCTTTTATGGAAGCTGCGCGGTAATGACGGACCGGCATTAGAAGCAATATACGAGGAATCATCACCGGCTAAAGGTGTTCCTTGTATATTTAAAATAGTCTCTACACACCGCCTGGCGTGTCCTGACTATCAGCCGCCTAATTAATTAACCCTGTCTCTGTTTGTGTTTCGGGTTTTCGCAGATAATGCGAACGCTTCCTTTTCTTTTGATTACTTTGCATTTTTCGCAAATTGGTTTTACTGATGATCTAACCTTCATTAGGGGATCCTCCTTTCATCCATTGCTCTGCCTTTTGTTTCGCACGGTTTCTTTTATCATATCATTTTGCAACTCATGAAAATATCTGAAGACTGTATCACCGACTGTTCTTCAAATATATGATAACGCAAATATAAGCGCCCAGAAACGCGCTTATATATTGTAGCATTATATCTCAAATAAAGTCAATACTTTTTCTTGAGTTTTTTTAATTTTTTCAAGTATTTTTTCGAATATTTTTTTTAGCTTATTTTAATGTCTATTTTCGAATTTTCAGATATATTTCTATATCCTTTTCAAGATTATTTTAAATCTCTTCCTATTTATCTCTCCAGATAATTCTTCCTTTTGAAAGATCATATGGGGATAACTCAAGTGTTACTTTATCTCCTGGTAAGATCTTGATAAAGTTCATTCTAAGTTTTCCGCTGATGTGTGCCAGAACCTGATGTCCATTCTCAAGTTCAACCTGAAACATTGCGTTTGGTAATTTTTCTACTACTGTTCCTTCAATTTCTATTACGTCAGCTTTTGACATATACGCTTCCTCCTAATTCTGATTATCTTCCTTATTCCAAATTTTGATCCATCTTTTTATGTCCACATCTGTGGCGCCCTGAATATCAAAGCTTTCTTTGATCAACTGGACATGCTTCTTCTTTTTCTTTTTCGGCTTATCCAGTGTTCTTACTTTTCCATCCACTAAATATACGTATGTCTCTTCAACCTTTGTGATTACATACACATTTCCGGCATCATGTCCACTTTTGGACCGGGCCATCATTCCTGTTTCAAACTGTTCCATAGCGATCTCTCCTATATTTGAGTTTCTCTCGAATCATAATATTGAATTCGAATCTGACTGTCAGATCGTTTTCTTCTATTATAATACCTTCTCACTAAGCGAGAGAAGTTTTGGTTCTCCCTCTGTAATCAGCACTGTATTTTCATAATGTGCTGCCAGTGAACCATCTCTGGTGACAACTGTCCAGTCATCATCCAGCCAGTCAACTTCATGACCACCTGCCGTGATCATTGGTTCAATCGCTAATGTCATACCTGCTTTCAGAAGCATTCCCTTCCGGTTCATCCTGAAATTCGGAATTTCAGGTGCCTCATGCAGATGTGTTCCTATTCCGTGTCCACACAGATCACGAACCACACCATATCCATGTTCTTCGGCGTAATCTCCGATCGCACCGGATATATCAAATAAATGATTACCTTCTCTGGCATATTTTATACCTTCAAAGAAACATTCTTTTGTTATCTGCATCAGATTTTTTGCTTCTTTACTGATTTCACCTACTCCATAAGTTCTGGCCGCATCTGAATGATACCCCTTGTAGATGACTCCTGCATCCAGACTTACAATATCTCCGTCCTGAATCAGTCGGTGTTTGTCCGGTATTCCATGAACAACTTCCTGATTCAGAGATACGCAGATGGATGCCGGATATCCGTTATAATTCAGGAAGGAAGGAATACAATCATAACTGCGTATAATCTCTTCTCCTAATCTGTCGATATCCAGCGTACTCATCCCCGCATGGAGCGCGTCACGTAGTTCATTATGTACAATCTCAAGAATTCTTCCGGCTTCTGCCATTAGTTCAATTTCTCTTGCTGATTTTATCGTGACCGGCATGCTGTTACGCTCCTAAAATCTCCACAATATTCTGGAACACAACATCAATGTCAACTGTTCCGTCAACTGTCTTTAAGATTCCTGCATTTGTGTAGTAATCAATCAATGGCTGTGTCTGCTCGTGATATACATCAAGACGTTTCTTTACTGTCTCCGGTTTATCATCATCACGAAGAATGAGTTCTTTACCACATGCATCACAGATTCCTTCAACTTTTGTAGGAGCATATTCCAGATGGTATGTAGCTCCACAGCCAACACAGGCACGACGTCCACCCATACGGTGAATGATATTCTCATCCGGTACATCTACATCAATTGCATAATCCATCTTCTGTCCAAGCTCTGCAAGTGCTTTATCAAGTGCTTCTGCCTGAGGAATGGTTCTCGGAAATCCATCCAGAACATATCCATTCTTGCAGTCTTCCTGATTCACACGGTCAACAACGAGATCAACTACCAGTTCATCCGGTACAAGAAGTCCCTGATCCATATATGTTTTTGCTTTTTTACCAAGCTCTGTTCCCTCTTTGATATTAGCTCTGAAGATATCTCCAGTAGAAATGTGTGGGATTTCGTACTTAGCTGCAATTTTCTTAGCCTGTGTGCCTTTTCCAGCTCCTGGCGCACCTAACATAATAATCTTCATAATTACTCTCCTTTATAGCATAATAACCCGCGAAAGAATCTTCCGCGAGTTATCCTGCTTATTTATTCAAAAAACCTTTGTAATTTCGTACAAGCATCTGTGACTCGATCTGCTTAAGTGTCTCTAAGATTACACTGACAATGATGATCAGTGATGTACCACCAAAGGACACGCTTGCTCCTAACCATCCATTAAAAATGATCGGTACAAGCTGAATCAATACAAGACCACATGCGCCAACAAAGATAATGTAATTCAGAATCTTTGTCAAATACTCAACAGTCGGTTTTCCTGGACGGATACCCGGGATAAATCCACCATTTTTCTTCATGTTATTTGCAATCTCTAACGGATTAAATGTAATTGATGTATAGAAATAAGCAAAAAATACTGTCAAAATGATGTATACTGCCAGTCCCCAGCTATATTTCGGCATCTGAGGATTACACCAGTTACCCTGATTAAGACCTCTTAAAATCTCGCTTCCGATTCCTGTTCCATTTCCCTTGCCGGCAAATGTTGCAATCACAATCGGGAACTGCATCAATGAAGATGCAAAGATAATCGGGATAACACCTGCAGTATTGACTTTCAGCGGAATGTTCGTGGACTGTCCACCGTAAGTTCTTCTTCCCATCACCTTCTGTGAATACTGTACTGCAATTCTTCTCTCGCCGTCCTGAAGTACTACTACGAATACAACAAGTACGAGGATAATAGCAACTATAATAACAACAGCAAGTCCACCTGATGCGAGACTTTTTCCTTTTACGAATTTCGTAAAGAGCGTTGTCATATCGCTTGGAATACGTGAGATAATATTAATTACCAACACAATTGAAATTCCATTTCCTACACCTTTTTCAGTAATCCGCTCACCAATCCACATCAGAAATGTAGAGCCTGCGGTCAGTGTAAGAACTACGATTGCAGCATTCACAAAATTAAATTCTTTCAAAAGTCCCTGTCTTCCGAAACCAACGGCCATGGCTGTTGACTCCATAAGCGCAAGTCCAACTGTCAGATAACGTGTGATTGCTACAATCTTCTTTCTTCCATCTTCTCCATCTTTCTGCATCTCCTCAAGTTTAGGAATTGCGATTGTAAGAAGCTGAACAATAATGGAAGATGTAATGTATGGAGTAATGCTCAATGCCAGAATTGACATCTGCTCAAAAGAGCCTCCGGTGAAAGCGTTAAACAAGTTGAACGCCTCCCCGGAATTCTGAGCAAAAAACTCTTTAATATAAGTCGGATCTACTCCTGGTGTAGGCAACTGTGATCCCAGTCTGATTACGATCAACATCAAAAAAGTATATCCAAGTTTTCTACGAATATCCTTTGTTTGAAATGCCCTTCGAAATGTCTCTAACATTAGATCACCTCTGCTTTTCCACCTAACGTCTCAATCTTAGCTACTGCACCAGCACTAAATGCATTTGCCTGAACAGTAAGCTTCTTTGTGAGCTCACCGTTACCAAGAATCTTAACACCATCTCTTGGATTCTTAACGATTCCCTGCTCGATCAGTGTTTCTACGGAAACAACTGCATCATTGTCAAATACTTCAAGAGCACTTACGTTAATTCCAACGATAGTCTTAGAATTTCTGTTTGTAAATCCTCTCTTAGGTATTCTTCTATATAATGGCATCTGACCACCTTCGAAACCTGGTCTTGGTGCTCCAGAACGAGCTTTCTGACCTTTGTGTCCCTTACCAGCTGTCTTACCATTTCCAGAACCGTGTCCACGTCCTCTTCTGAAATTATCACTCTGTTTTGCTCCATCAGCAGGTCTTAAGTTTGATAAATCCATTGTGACACCTCCTTATCTGAATTTTAATCTATGCTTCTTCTACTTTTACCAGGTGCTGAACCTGTTTGATCATTCCTCTTGTAGCTGCGTTATCCGGCAGAACTACTGTCTTATTAAGCTTCTTTAAACCTAAAGCTTCAACAGTTTTCTTATGCTTCGGAACAGCTCCAATTGTAGATTTTACTAATGTTACTTTTAAATCTGCCATTTCACTCTTCCTCCTTAGCCTAAGATTTCTTCTACTGATTTACCGCGAAGTTTAGCTACTGCTTCCGGAGTTTTTACCTGACGTAATCCCTCAACAGTTGCAAGAACAACGTTCTGCTTATTGTTTGAACCAAGAGATTTTGTACGAATGTTCTTGATTCCTGCCATCTCGATTACGGCACGTGCCGGACCACCGGCGATAACTCCAGTTCCTTCCGGAGCCTTCTTAAGAAGCACGGAAGCTCCTCCGAATTTTCCGATAAAATCATGTGTAATACTATCGTTCTCATCTAATGCTACTTTGATGAGGTTCTTTGCAGCATCCTCTTTACCTTTGCGGATTGCTTCCGGAATCTCAGTAGCTTTTCCTAAACCAGCGCCAACATGACCGTTCTTGTCACCAACAACTACTAAAGCTGTGAATCTCATATTACGGCCACCCTTAACAACTTTCGTTACACGTTTAATTGACACTACTTTTTCTTCTAGCTCTAACTGACTAGCATCAATACGTTCCTGTCTCATGTGTGCTCCTCCTTCTAGAAATTCAACCCAGCTTCTCTAGCTGCGTCTGCTAATGCCTGAATTTTACCCTGGTAAATAAATCCGCCTCTATCGAAGACAACGTCTTTAATACCTTTCTCAAGTGCCTTCTCGGCAATGACTTTTCCTAAATATGCTGCTGCATCAACGTTGTTAGTTTTCTCCAGGTTTGCTTTCACATCTTTCTGAAGAGTGGAAGCGGAAACCAGTGTATTTCCAACTGTATCGTCAATAATTTGAGCATACATATGATTATTACTTCTAAACACAGCTAAGCGTGGACACTCTGTTGTTCCAGCTAAACGGTTACGTAATTTTCTGTGCTTGTTTACACGAACTTCACTTCTTGATTTCTTGCTAACCATTTTCACACTCTCCTTACTTATTTTTTACCAGTCTTACCAACTTTACGTCTGATAACTTCATCAGCATACTTAATACCTTTACCTTTGTAAGGCTCCGGTCTTCTCTTGTCTCTGATCTCAGCCGCAAACTGGCCAACTTTTTCTTTACTGATTCCTTTAACGATGATCTTGTTCTGACCTTCAACTACTGTCTCAACGCCTTCAGGATCTGTCATCTCAACTGGATGAGAATAACCAAGGTTCAGTGTTAATTTGTTTCCTGATTTTGCTGCTCTGTATCCAACACCGTTAACTTCCAGGACTTTCTCGTATCCGTTTGTTACACCAATAACCATGTTATTGATCAGTGTTCTTGTAAGACCATGTAAAGATTTCATTTTCTTTAAATCGTTTGGTCTTGTTACAACAACTTCATCACCTTCCTGCTTGATTTCCATCTCTGTAGGAAGTGCTTTCTCAAGTGTTCCTTTTGGACCTTTTACAGTCACTACATTGTTTTCTTTAATCTCAACAGTAACTCCTGCCGGGATTGCGATTGGATGTCTTCCGATACGTGACATATCTAAATCCTCCTTAACTTAGATTCTCGGAATGAGTCTTTGCTCACTCTGTTTTCAGTTTCAATTGTTCAGTGCCTACCAAATGTAGCAGAGAACTTCTCCACCAACGCCAAGCTTTCTAGCTTCTTTGTCAGTGATTACACCATGGTTTGTAGAAATGATTGCTGTTCCCAGTCCTCCAAGTACTCTCGGAAGATCTGCGCTGTTAGCGTATACACGAAGACCTGGTTTAGAGATTCTTCTAAGTCCTGTGATAACTTTCTCATTCTTGTCTGCACCATATTTTAATGTAATATGGATTGTTTTGAATACTCCATCTTCTACGATGTCATATTTCTCGATATATCCTTCATCTAATAAGATATTTGCGATTGCAAGCTTCATCTTGGATGAAGGTACATCTACTGTATCATGTTTAGCAGTATTTGCATTACGGATTCTTGTAAGCATATCTGCAATTGGATCGCTCATAGTCATGAATTGTTTTCCTCCTCTTCTGATGGATTGTTTAATGTAGTTCTCTTCGCCGGGCTCGTGGAATACCTCGCCAGACTCAGAGAACGGCCTTCTCACTAAACTCGGCCGGCGCTGGGCGCTTGACCTCGCCAAGTGTTCAGTGCCTACCAGCTTGCTTTCTTAACGCCTGGAATCTGTCCTTTGTATGCCAGTTCACGGAAGCAAACACGGCAGATACCATATTTTCTTAAATATGCATGAGGACGTCCACAAATTCTGCAACGATTATATTCTCTTGTAGAGAATTTCTGCTGACGCTGCTGTTTTACTTTCATTGCTGTCTTAGCCATAATTTACCTCCCTATTTTGTAAAAGGCATATTGAACTGTGTAAGCAGCTCACGAGCCTCTTCATCTGTATTCGCTGTTGTAACGAAGATGATATCCATACCTCTTACCTTGTCAACCTTATCATACTCGATCTCAGGGAAGATAAGCTGTTCTTTGATACCAAGAGCGTAATTTCCTCTTCCGTCAAATGCGTTAGGATTTACACCTCTGAAGTCACGTACACGAGGGAGTGCAAGGTTAACCAGACGGTCAACGAACTCATACATCTTCTCTCCTCTTAAAGTAACTTTACAACCGATTGCCATTCCTTCTCTCAGTTTGAAGTTAGCAACGGACTTTCTAGCTCTACAAACAACTGCTTTCTGTCCTGTGATCTTCTCAAGATCAGCAATTGCGGAATCTAACAGTTTTGCATTGTCTTTTGCCTCGCCAACACCCATGTTGATTACAACTTTATCAAGTTTTGGCACTTCCATAATATTCTTATAACCGAACTTTTTCGTTAATGCATCAACGATTTCGTTCTGGTACTGTTCTTTCAGTCTACTCAAAGCTTAAGCCCTCCTTCCTCAATTAATCGATCACTTCACCAGTAGATTTTGCAAAACGAACCTTCTTGTCTCCATCCATTTTGATTCCAACTCTTGTAGCTTTACCTTTGTGTAAGTACATAACGTTGGAAATGTCGATAGATCCTTCCTGGTGAACGATTCCACCATTCTGGTTTGTCATGCTAGGTTTTGTATGCTTTGTAAGCATGTTAACGCCTTCTACAGTAACTCTTCCGTTCTTGTGATCTACAGCGATAACTTTGCCTTCTTTGTCTTTATCTTTACCAGCGATAACTTTAACTGTATCACCTTTTTTAATTTTTAACATTGCCATTCCTTTGCACCTCCCTACAGTACTTCCGGAGCTAAGGAAACAATTCTCATGAAGTGTTTGTCACGAAGCTCTCTTGCTACTGGCCCAAAGATACGGGTTCCTCTTGGTGTCTTATCGTCTTTTATAATTACAGCAGCGTTTTCGTCGAAACGGATGTAAGATCCATCTTTACGGCGAGTACTGTTTACAGTACGAACAACTACAGCTTTAACTACATCGCCTTTTTTAACAACGCCGCCTGGTGTTGCATCTTTAACAGTCGCAACAATAACGTCTCCGATACTTGCATATCTTCTTGTTGAACCGCCAAGTACGCGGATACACAGTAACTCTTTAGCACCTGTGTTGTCTGCTACTTTAAGTCTGCTTTCTTGCTGTATCATGCAGGTTTCCCTCCTTATACTATTTCACTTTTTCCATAACTTCAACAAGTCTCCATCTCTTGTCTTTTGACAGAGGTCTTGTTTCCATAACTTTTACTTTGTCTCCGATGTTGCATTCATTGTTCTCATCATGAGCTTTCAGCTTATATGTCTTCTTTACAATCTTTTTGTAAAGCGGATGTTTTACATGATCTTCGATTGCAACAACGATGGTTTTATCCATTTTATTACTGATAACCTTACCAACTCTGGTTTTTCTAAGATTTCTTTCCACAGTCTGTAACTCCTTTCCTGGGGTTTATGAGTCTACTCTTAATTCTGAGCTGCCTTTTCAGTAATTACTGTCTGAATTCTGGCAATATTTCTTCTAACTTCTTTGATTCTGCTTGTGTTGTCTAACTGATTTGTTGCGTTCTGGAATCTTAAGTTGAAGAGTTCCTTTTTAGCAGCTACTAATTCTTCATTCAGCTCTGCAGCTGATTTTGTCTTTAAATCTTCTACAAATGCATTAATTTTCACTGTTATCACCGCCTTCTAAGTCTGCGCGAGAAACTACTTTACATTTACATGGCAGCTTGTGTGTTGCAAGACGAAGAGCTTCTTTAGCTACTTCCTCAGCTACTCCGGAAATCTCGAACATTACGCGACCCGGTTTAACAACTGCTACCCAGTACTCTAAGGTTCCTTTTCCAGAACCCATACGTGTCTCAGCTGGTTTCGTAGTTACAGGTTTATCAGGGAATATTTTGATCCAAACTTTACCACCACGTTTGATATAACGAGTCATAGCAACACGGGCAGCCTCGATCTGGTTGGAACGGATCCAGCATGGCTCCATTGCAACGATACCATATTCACCATTAGTAATCTTGTTTCCGCGAAGAGCTTTACCCTTCATGGAACCACGGAATTGTTTACGACGTTTTACTCTTTTTGGCATTAACATGATTATCTATCTCCTTCCTTATGTGCTCTCTCCGGAAGAACCTCGCCTTTGTAAATCCAAACTTTAACTCCAACTTTACCATAAGTTGTGTTTGCCTCAGCGAATCCGTAGTCAATGTCTGCTCTCAGTGTCTGAAGTGGAATTGTTCCCTCGCTGTAGAACTCTGTACGAGCCATATCAGCTCCACCAAGACGTCCGGATACGGAAGTTTTAACTCCGAGTGCTCCAGACTTCATTGTTCTGGACATGCATGATTTCATAGCACGTCTGAATGAAATACGGTTCTCAAGCTGTAATGCGATATTCTCTGCTACTAACTGAGCGTCTTTATCCGGTCTCTTGATCTCTTTGATATCAACAACTAATTTCTTGTCAGTAAACTGTGCAAGCTCACCTTTTACTTTCTCGATCTCAGCTCCGCCTTTACCGATAACAACACCCGGTTTAGCTGTATAAATTGTAATCTTAACGCGATCAGATGCTCTTTCGATCTCGATCTTGGAAACACCAGCGCTGTATAATCTCTTCTTAAGATACGTTCTGATTTCATGGTCTTCTACCAGGTAGTCTGCAAAATCCTTTTCTGCATACCACTTAGAGTCCCAGTCTTTGATAACACCGACTCTTAAGCCATGAGGATTAACTTTCTGTCCCATGATTGTCCTCCTTATCTTTCATCAAGCACGAGTGTAATGTGGCTCATTCTCTTCTCGATTCTGTAAGCTCTACCCTGTGCTCTAGGTCTGATTCTCTTCATTGTTGGTCCTTTGTTTGCATAAGCCTCTGCAATATAAAGGTTCTCAGCATTCATACCGTTATTGTTCTCAGCATTTGCGATTGCTGACTCTAATAATTTCTTTATTAAACTAGAAGCATATCTTGGATTATAAGTTAAAATACCAAGTGCTGTCTGTACATCCTTACCTCTGATGGCATCCAATACGAAGCATGCTTTCTGTACGGAAACTCTTGCATAAGATAACTTAGCAGAAGGTCTCGTATCTTTGTTAGCATTTCTTTCTCTCTTAATCTGGGATCTGTGTTGTCCTTTAGCCATGGATGAACCCTCCTTTCACAATATAATTATCTAACTTTTGATTTCTTCTCGTCTTTTCCATGTCCTCTGTATGTTCTGGTTGCTACGAACTCTCCGAGTTTGTGTCCAACCATATCTTCTGTTACATATACAGGTACATGTTTTCTTCCGTCGTGAACGGCGATTGTATGTCCAACCATGCTTGGGAAGATTGTAGAACGGCGGGACCATGTCTTGATTACAGACTTGTCTCCTGCTGCGTTCATTGCGTCAACCTTCTTAAGCAGGCTTGCATCTGCGAATGGGCCTTTTTTAACTGAACGTGCCATAGGTTCTAACCTCCTTACGAAAACTATTTAATAGATTTACCATCTCTTCTTCTTACGATCATCTTGTTAGAAGCTTTATTTTTCTTTCTTGTCTTAAGACCAAGTGCTGGTTTACCCCAAGGTGTACATGGACCCGGACGTCCGATTCCAGTCTTACCTTCACCACCACCATGCGGATGGTCATTCGGGTTCATAACAGAACCACGAACTGTCGGTCTGATACCCATGTGACGTGTACGACCTGCTTTACCAATGTTGATCAGGTTGTGGTCACCATTTCCTACTACTCCGATAGAAGCTCTGCACTCAAGCGGAACCATTCTCATCTCTCCTGAAGGAAGTCTCAGTGTTGCATACTTTCCTTCTTTAGCCATTAACTGAGCGCTGTTACCAGCAGAACGAACCATCTGTCCGCCCTTTCCTGGGTGAAGCTCGATGTTGTGGATCTGTGTACCTACTGGAATCTGAGAAAGTGGTAAGCAGTTTCCTACTCTAACCTCAGCCTCTGGTCCATTCATGACTTTCATGCCGTCTTTTAATCCTTCTGGTGCAAGGATATAAGCTTTCTCACCATCTTCGTAGCAGATCAGAGCGATGTTAGCTGTTCTGTTCGGATCGTACTCGATACCGATTACTGTAGCAGCGATTCCATCTTTTCTTCTCTTGAAGTCGATAATTCTATATTTTTTCTTAGCTCCGCCTCCGCGGTGTCTAACTGTGATTTTTCCCTGGTTGTTACGGCCTGCCTGTCTGCTCTTTGGAGCTAACAGAGATTTCTCTGGTGTCTTTTTTGTGATTTCTGAAAAATCAGAACCAGTCATCTGTCTTCTGGAAGGCGTATATGGGTTATATGTCTTAATTCCCATGGTGTTTCTCCTTTCGATTGTTTATTATCACGGTTGCTTTCCGTATGCATTGAGCACGGCGAGTTTCCTCATGTGCTCTCCAAAGATCTTAGAGACCCTGGAAGATCTCGATATCTTTGCTGTCCTCAGTTAACTGTACGATTGCTTTCTTTGTTGCAGCAGTCTTACCATATTTGAATGTTCCGCGAACTCTTTTCTTCTTTCCTTCGCAGTTCATTGTGTTAACTTTCGCTACCTTTGTTCCGTCGAACATTTTCTCAACGGCTTCTTTGATCTGAGATTTTGTTGCTTCCGGGTGTACAAGGAATGTGTATTTCTTATCTCCCATGAGCTCCATTGTCTTCTCAGTTACAACTGGTTTAAGGATTACATCATAATACTGAACGTTTGCCATTATGCGTACACCTCCTCGATTGCTTTAACAGCAGCCTTTGTTGCGATTACTGTGTTGTATTTCATAACATCATACACATTGATCGTATTAGTTTTAGCTGTTTTAACACCAGCGATATTCTTTGCAGAAAGCTCTGCGTTAACATTTCCGTCCTCTAATACTACTAATGCTTTAGATACGTTTAAGTTCTTAAGTGCGTTTGCTACATTCTTTGTTTTGATCTCATCAAATGTAAGTGAGTCAACTACGATGAACTTGTTCTCTTCTACTCTGGAAGTAAGAGCGGATTTCAGAGCTGCTCTCTTCTCTTTCTTGTTCATCTTGAATGAGTAATCTCTCGGTACTGGTGCGAATACTACTCCGCCGCCTGTCCACTGTGGAGCTCTTGTTGAACCCTGTCTTGCATGACCAGTTCCTTTCTGTCTCCATGGTTTTCTTCCACCACCGGAAACTTCAGAACGTGTTTTAGCTTTCTGTGTTCCCTGACGGTTATTTGCAAGCTGATTAACAACTGCCATGTGTACAAGGTGCTCGTTAACCTCAACACCAAATACCGCATCGCTTAATTCGATTGTCTCAACTTCTTTACCTTCGATATTATAAACAGATACGTTTGCCATTTTAAGTCTTCCTCCTTCCTCGTCAAAACCTAGTTAGCTTTTACTGCTTCTCTAATTGTTACTAAGGATTTCTTAGGTCCCGGTACAGAGCCTTTTACTAAAAGAAGGTTGTTCTCTGCATCTACACGGACAACTTCAAGATTCTGAATTGTAATCTTTTTGCTTCCCATGTGTCCTGGCATCTTCTTTCCTTTGAATACTTTACTCGGATCAGATGCAGCACCGTTAGATCCCTGATGACGATGGAATTTAGAACCGTGAGCCATAGGTCCTCTGTGCTGGTTGTGTCTCTTAATAGCACCCTGGAATCCTTTTCCTTTAGAAATGGCAGTAGCGTCGATCTTGTCGCCAGCTTCAAAAATGTCAGCTTTGATCTCCTGTGCAAGTGCATAATCAGCTGCGTTCTCGAATTTGAACTCTTTTACGAATCTCTTTCCAGTTACTCCAGCTTTTGCGAAATGTCCCTGCTCAGCCTTGGTTACACCATGACGATGAACGATTTCCTTTTTACCATTTTTGTCTTTGTTTACAGTTTTGTCTTTCTTGTCAACGAATCCAACCTGTACAGCTTCGTAACCGTCATTCTCTACAGTCTTGATCTGTGTTACTACACAAGGACCAGCCTGAAGTACAGTTACAGGTGTCAGTGTTCCGTCTTCATTGAAGATCTGAGTCATTCCGACTTTTGTAGCTAAGATAGCTTTCTTCATTATAATTACCTCCTGTGATTTACAGCGGAACGCAACTTGGCGTTCATCCTAAATTTTAGGAATTACTGTGTCTTATTTGTTTTTCATTTTGATATCGATATAAACACCTGCTGGCATCTCTAATCTTGATAACGCATCTACAGTCTTCTGTGTAGGTGTTACGATATCGATCAGTCTCTTATGAGTTCTCTGCTCGAACTGCTCTCTGGAGTCTTTGTACTTGTGAACAGCTCTTAAGATTGTTACAACTTCCTTCTTAGTTGGAAGTGGAACCGGTCCGCTCACCTGTGCTCCGTTCTTCTTTACAGTTTCGATGATTTTTTTTGCGGATGCATCTACTAACTGATGATCATACGCTTTTAATGTGATTCTCATTACTTGACTTGCCATAAAAAAAGTCGCCTCCTTTTCGTACTTTTAACTTCAGTACGACAAGCGGTGACTGTACACTCTCCCGTGTGTGTCGTGAGAAACTCACACGTTGTTTCATACTTATACCTAATGGTAATCAGTAATCAGTTTTTGATTCGTACAGTGACTTGTCGCCAGTTTCCTAACTTGACATTCGCTCCACGGAAAACCCGTCATTCTCGACGGCAACCTCGCGCTTCATTGCTATCATGTCACAGCTCTCTTAGTATATCTAATCCAAGGCAATAATGCAAGTCTTTTTTTTATTTTTTTGTACTTTTTCCAGTACAATCTAAAAACCACGTATTTTCAAGGTTTGCGCACATTTTGGGGTTCTTCTTTCAAGAATGCCGAGACATTCTCGCTGCGAGGTGCGCGTCATGCAATTGCATGGCATACCTCTACTGCGCACCTCTGCAATCCTGCGGGAGTCATCTCTCAGCTGATATATAATAATAACCTTTTTCCTGTAAGCGTTCTAAAAAACACTTTGTATTCTATTTATTTTATCGGACAAAAGAAAAAGCACGACATCTGCTCATGTCGTGCTCTTTCTTTTTGGTATGTCATTGAGAGGTTTTCCTCGTTGCATTGCAGTTTGTTATTATATACAAAGCTGGGGAATGCTCCTCTGAAGAGGAAGTATATATATTAATTGGAGTTTACCGTCGCAAGACTATTCTTGGGGGAAACAGTCGGCAACAGCTTAACTGCAATCACAACCAAAGTTGTCATTTAACTTAAACATGTCTCAAAATATAATAGCAGCCATCTATATGAATCATATTAAGATAACCGCCGTTGGTCTGAACATCTTTAAGTTGCTTATAATATACCACTTGTAAGCGCTTTCGTCAATTGAATCCCAGTGTTTTTTGTATTTTTATACGATATGACAAATAAGCATTTTCATTCTCTACTCTTTTAGTCAATTTACCCATTCTAATTATTGTACTTCTATATAATTAATGCTTTTCATAATGTTTTTCTATTATTTTTGTAACTTATCGTTCTTTTTTGAAGTTTCCTGTAATTTATTGTCTTTCTTTTTTCTTCCCTGATTATTTTAAAGATTCTATTTTCAATTTCTTTCGTTTTTCTCAATGAGTTTTTATATATAAAAATGCATTTTCTTACATTTTTTCCTATTTTAGAACAAAGAATGTGCCTTGGCACATTCTAGCGCCTGCGGTGGTCGCTTGCGACATCTTCAGTATACGCCGCAGTGCGCATCCTGCCGGAGGCTTTTTGTATAATAGGAAATGCAATTTCCTATTATACAAAAAAGATCCATCGCTCTTGCAATGGATCTGAAACCTCTCTTTTGGCGGAGGCATGTGGGAATCGAACCCACCCGGGACGCTCTTAACGCCCCACACTAGTTTTGAAGACTAGGAGGCACACCAGTTACCCAACTACCCCCGTATTAAATTACGCACGTTTTAATCACGCTATGATAGAATATCATATTTTTCGATATTTTACAAGTATTTATTGCATTTTTTTATACAAGACACTCATGCAGGTCTTCTGGTTCAATCCCGACCTTCTCCATCATGGCAACGATCTCTTCTCTCTCGTCAAGTGCCGCGCACCAGGAAAGTCCACATCCTGCTGAGATAGCTCTTGGAACCGGGATGATTCTGCCCGGTGTATTATTCTCTTTACATGCCTTTTCCATAGCCATCGCATCTGCAGTTGTATGGAAAGTAACTACCAGTTTCAATTCTTTTTTTCTCATCAGTGTCTTCCTTTTCTATCTCAAGTTATGCTTTATCTTTTTTTACTCTTCATCCTGTGCAAGCTCTTCAATTGCACGGATTGCAGTTTCAATTTCCTCATCTGTATTGTAATGGGAAAAACTAAATCTCACTGCTCCTTGTTCTACATTTCCAAGTGCTTCGTGTGCCAGTGGAGCACAATGACCACCCGGTCTTGTAGAAATACCATATTCCGTAAGCAATTCATCACTGACCTCTGCTGAATCATAATCTCCAATATTCAGTGCGACAATCGCACAACGGTTCTTTGTGCTGAAATCACCATATACCGTAACATTCGGAATATCTTTAACACCTTCATAAAATTTCCACATCAGTTCCTGCTCGCGCTCCCTAATCGTGTCAATCCCAGTCTCTTCCAGATATGCAAGAGCTGCATTCATTCCCGCAATACCATGACCATTGAGTGTTCCTGCCTCCAATGCTGTCGGCATCTCCACCGGATGTTTTTTATTGTAAGTCTGAACTCCGCTTCCACCGCTCAACAATGGTTGCACTGTAAGCCCTTCTCTGACATACAGACCTCCGGTCCCCTGCGGAGCAAGCAGACCTTTGTGTCCAGTAAAACAAAGCACGTCAATATTCATTTTCTGAACATCAATCGGAAATACTCCCGCCGTCTGAGATGCATCTACGATCAAAAGAACTCCGTGTCTATGTGCCATCTCACCGACAGCTGCAACATCCACATAATTTCCTGTAAGATTGGAACCATTGGTACATACTATAGCTTTTGTCTTTGGCGTGATCGCAGCTTCCATATCTTCCAGGGAAAAATTCCCCTGCTTGTCTGCTTTTATAATCGTAAGCTTCGCGCCTCTTTCTTCCATCTCATAGAGTGGTCGAAGCACAGAGTTATGCTCCAGCATGGTTGTGATCACATGATCTCCCGGTTCAATCAATCCTTTAATCGCAATATTCAGACTCTCCGTCGAATTCATTGTAAACACAATCTGCTTCGGATTTTCTGCCCCAAATAATTTTGCAAGCCTTTCTCTCGTATCATAAATAATTCTTGATGCACTTAAAGACGCCTCATTCGCACCACGTCCGGCATTTCCCATAGAACTCATAGCTGCGACTACCGCATCGATCACCGTCTTCGGTTTATGCATAGTCGTTGCCGCATTATCCATATATATCACGCTAATATCCCCTTTCGTCGCTTCTATATATTTATTGTACGATGCCAGGGTCCCAACATCATTGTACAAACTTAATTCTATCTCTTTCTCTTTCTTTAAACAAGTCACTGATATATTTCATAGTCATTTATATATTTCATAGTCACTTATATGTTCCGTAACCACTATTCTATGTCATATACTTCCTTTACGATCCGGATAAAACGGTCTGCCGATCTTGTCATCTGATAATTTTTATTATAGACCAGATTGATATCTCGTCCTTCATCAGCGCCCGGAATCGGGAATATAAGCAGGCCATCTTCATCCTCAGCTGCCAGTCTGGAAAGAACCGTAATCCCCATGCCTTGTTTTACAGACTTTTTAATTGTCTCCTGATTCGCAATGCTCGCCACAATATCCAAATCCTCCATGGATATTCCAGCATTTTTCAACTGTTTTTCCGCTTCTTTTCTAGTACCTGATCCTTCTTCACGTAAAATCAGCGGTTTCCTTTTGATCCAGTCAATGTCATCACGATTCTGTTCTTTCAGTATTCTATATTCCGGTGTATCCGGAGTGATCACAGCCAGTTCATCCTTATAGAAAGGTATGTACTTGCAGTGCTTTTTCTCAAGTACAGTACCTGTAAAGCCGACATCGACCATGTGATCTACAACCTGTGTAACCACTTCACTACTATCGGTTTCCATAATCTTAATCTGCTCTTTTGGATAGCGTTCTCTGTAACACATCAATACTTTCGGCAGAAGATACTGCGCAGGTATTGTTGATGCCGCAATTGTGATAAAATGTTTTCCATCATCACTATCCATATAAAACCGTTCTTCTATCGCCTTTTCAAGATCTGTGATCTGCTTCGCATAACGGTACAGATCTTTTCCGTCATCTGACAGACTTACTTCTTTTGTATTTCTTATAAATAACCGTACATTCAATTCCTTTTCCAGGGAGGAAATATGCGCACTGATTGTCGGCTGTGTCAGGAAAAGTTCTTTGGCAGCCTTCGAAAAGCTGCCGCTTTCAGATACCTGTACAAAAGCCTCTAATTGTTTCAAGTTCATTAGTATGCTACCCTTTCACTTTCCGCTCCGACTTTCTTGGTAACTTTGATACTGTCCATATATTCCAAAATTGGTTTCGCACTCTTTCGGCTGGTCGCAAATATATCTCGTACCTGAGCAATAGTAATAACCGGATCTTCCGCTAATTTCTCCCGAATGATATTCTTTGCTTCTTCCATATATTCCGTCAGTGTATACATATCTTCTGCGATTTTTACTACTTTACCCTCGACCAGCAATACATTCAGGATATCATCAGCCATTGCTCTTGGAGTCTTTCCAAAGTCAATCTCTGAATATTTTGCAAAGTCATATTTCGCACTTTCAAATGTACCAAGCACGGTCTTTGCTATCTTGTTATACGTCTCATCTTTCTTTATTTCAAACTGAGGTGTGCACAAAAACTCTCCGACACGTTTCACATATCCCTCAGTTTCCAACAGCTCAATGACTTTATCAAACACATTCGGTTTCATTCCCTTAAAATGTGTCATCTGCACTTCCGCTTTCTTCATTCCATAACGATACGGATTCTCTTTTTCATAGGATTCCAGACTCTTCACAATCGCCTGTACTGCTCCACGTTTTGAATCCGCATGCCATGTAAATGTATCTTTTTTCATCGGGAATACATAAATCTGGCCATTCTCTTTTAATTCTTCTATATCCTGGTTTACCTCATCCATGGACAATGCCGTCAGCTTTGCAAGTTCTGCAGAAGTGATCATTGTGTCTCCATGTTCTTTTATATGAAGTTCAATTACATCCGCTGAAGAACCGGATTCTTTTCTCTTAAGTTCTTCAATCACATCTTGTTGAAAACGTCTCTTCACACCCGGATTTGGCTCAAGAATCACGCCTCCCCCAATCGTCTCCATCGGAGAATAAAAACGGACTACAAACTTATCGCCTCTGCGTACTGCGATTTCATCTTCCAGGCGAAGTTGAACATATCCACTCTCACCTGGTCCGATTTCTTCTTTATCAAGCAGTACTGCACGGCATAAAATTTCACTCGTTCCTGTAAACAGATGTAATCTCGTATGATTCGTCAATACCCGCATAGAGGAGTCCAGTATATTCATCTTCACATCCAGCAGATCTGTATTTTTCATACTTGCCGGCGGTGCCAGCACACAACCTCGCTGAATTTCTTTTTTCTTAACATTAGACAGATTAATTGCCACACGTTGTCCCGCATAACACTCTTTTTTATCCTGACCATGCACCTGAATGCTGCGAATCTTGCACTCTTTGCCAATCGGATACATTTCCAGAGTATCTTCTTTACGAATCGTACCAGACACAAGGGTTCCGGTAATGATCGTGCCAAACCCAGACAATGTAAATGCGCGGTCAATCGGAAGTCTCGGAATTGTATTCACATCTTTAGCTACAACTTCATCACTTGTCATATGCTCGATCACCTGAATCAGTTCTTCCAGTCCCTGACCGGTTGCAGCAGACACCTTACATACCGGTGCTTTTTCCAGAAATGTGCCTTTTAATTCTTCACGCACTTCCTCTTCCACCAGTTCCAGCCATTCTTCATCTACGATATCGCATTTATTCAGGACAATAATACTCTTTTCAATTCCCAGAAGATGTAAGATATCCATGTGTTCCCTTGTCTGCGGCATAATTCCTTCATCCGCCGCAATAACAAGAAGCACCAGATCCATTCCTACAACTCCGGCCACCATATTGTTGATAAATCTCTCATGTCCAGGAACATCGATAATTCCCGCACGGTCTCCACTTGGAAGATCAAAATATGTAAATCCAAGATCTATGGTGATTCCTCTCTTCTGTTCTTCTTCCCAGCGGTCTGTATTTCTTCCTGTAAGAGCTTTGATCAAAGTTGTCTTTCCATGATCGATATGTCCGGCTGTACCAATGATAATATTCTTCATCTGTCTCTATACTCCTAATTGTCTCTATAAAAGACTTGTTTCTTCTAATATATCCATCTCTTTTAACTGCTTTACAGCAAGTGTCATTGCATCTTTATCCAATGTTCTCACATCCAAAAGAATCGTATCATTTACCGTTCTTGGAATAATCGGAACAGGCAAATGTCTCATACGTTCTTCCAGCTCCGGAACACTGATCTTTTCCGGATGGATTGCAACTGCAGCACTTGGAATTCGTTCCAGCGGAAGAGATCCTCCGCCAATCTGAGATTCACAATCCACAACTTCATAAGCTGCAGGCAGCTTTGCTCTCTGAAGCATACGCTTAAATGTCTTTGCTTCTGCAACCGTCTCGTCATAAGACTTTGTAATCATCTTAAGTACCGGAATATTCTGGATCGCATTTTCCTCAGACAGGTATTCCTGAAGTACCAGTTCCAATGCTGTTGCTGTAAATTTGTCAATTCGAAGAGCACGGGTAAGCTGGTTCTTTTTCATCATATCGATATATTTTTTCTTACCGATAATAATTCCAGCCTGCGGACCCCCAAGCAGCTTATCGCCGCTGAAGCACACCACATCTGCTCCTTTTCTGATGGAATCCTGAACAGTAGGTTCATAAGTGATCCCATATTTGCTAAGATCGATCAGAACACCGCTTCCCAGATCTTCAATGACCGGAATATCATGTTCTTTCGCAATCGGAATCAATTCATCAATTCCTACTGTATCTGTAAATCCTACGATTCGATAATTACTTGTATGAACTTTCAGAAGCGCCTTTGTCTCTTCTGTAATTGCGCTCTCATAATCATCATAATGTGTCTTGTTAGTCGTTCCGACTTCTACCAGTGTTGCTCCACTTTGTTCCATAACATCCGGAACCCGGAATTTTCCACCGATTTCAACAAGCTCACCACGGGATACAACGACTTCGCCTCCTTTTGCAAGGGAACTTAAAATAAGCATAACAGCTGCCGCGTTATTATTTACCGCCATTGCAGCCTCTGCGCCTGTAATCTTACAGAGCAGTTTTTCAAAATGTGAATATCTCTCTCCGCGTCTTCCGGCTTCCAGATTGTATTCCAGATTAGAATATCCCGTTGCAATCTGAGCGATCCGATTCATGTGTTTCTGGCTGATCGGTGCTCGTCCAAGATTCGTATGAAGAATCGTTCCTGTACCATTGATGACTGAACGCATATTCGGTGTATGCATGGCAGTTACTGTTCTTCGAACATTCATATTCAGATTCCCAATCTGTTCTTTTGCCTTTTCCTCATCCTCGCATGTTCCGATATATTTTCTAAGTGCATCCATCTCCAAATGAATCGATTCCACTACCGTATCCCGGCTGTATGTTTCAATCAGCCCCTGAATCTCCGGGTCTTCCAGCAATACATCCACTTTCGGAATGCTGCGGTATAACATATTCTTATTCATAACTTCTTTGTTCCCCTTCTTATTCTTTTGTTCGTCTAACTAATACAGACGAATCAGCTTATCGCTCTTCTCTGCCACTTTTCCAATAATAGAAATCTTAGTATCCATATGTGCCGCGCGAAAATCTGCAAGCATCTCCTGAAGATTCTCCGGTGCCACACTCATCAACAATCCACCTGATGTCTGTGGATCATACAGAAGATCCAGATAGAAATCTTCCACATGTCCAACCTCGACCTGATCGATAGAATATCCGCGGTTCTTGTATGCCCCCGCCGGAACAAGTCCCATCTTCGCATAGTCAATTGCGTCTGCAAAATATTCGATATCACGGACATTGATCTCGAAGGTTACTTCACTGGCAGATGCCATCTCTACACAGTGTCCTAAAAGTCCAAATCCTGTAATATCTGTACATGCAGATACGTCGAATTTCTCAACTACTTGTTTTCCAAGTTTATTCAATGACGCCATGACCGTCTCCGCTTCACGGATTGCGGAAGGTGATGCCATATCAGCTTTGATCGCTGTATTTACCACACCGCTTCCGATCTGTTTTGTCAATACAAGAATATCTCCCGGTCTGCATCCATAGTTCTTGAATATCTTGTCAGGATGTACAAAACCAGACACGCACAATCCATACTTCGGCTCATCGTCCTGTACAGAATGTCCGCCTACCAGCACTGCTCCTGCTTCTTTTACTTTATCTGCACCACCAGCCAGTATATCACCAAGGATTGCCGGATCCAGACAATTCGGGAATCCAACAATATTCAGTGCAACCGCCGGTTCCCCACCCATAGCCCATACATCACTCAATGAATTGGCTGCGGCGATTTGTCCGAACATATAAGGATCATCAACAATCGGAGTGAAAAAATCTACCGTTTGAATCATCGCGATATCGTCAGTGACTTTATAGATGGCTGCATCATCGGATGTCTCAATCCCTACTATTAACTTATCATCCTGAAATTTTGGCAGCTTACTCAGTACCTGAGCAAGGGTCTCCGGACCTATTTTGGCCGCTCACCCCGAAGTCTTGCTTAAGCTAGTCAACTTGACATTTGTTTTCATTTTTCTTAATTCCTCCTCAATGTTGAATAAATAATTATATATGAATAAAAGGAGCTTTCCATTCAGTCACAACAGAAGGCTCCTCTTTTCATCTCAATCCGGTAATTCCAGAGCTGTCCCCCAAGACAGCATCTGGCACGCCCTTCGCGTGCTCATCTTATGGTTTAATGATCTTAGTTGCTTTTGCCTGTGTCTCAACAATGCTGTACATATTAGTCACAGAACCTACTGCAAGCTTGTCTTTTAATCCATAGTAATCAAGACATGTTCCACATGTCATAATCTCTACTCCCTGTGCTTCCAGAGATTTCAGATCTTCTAATGAATCAGATCCTTCAGTTGTAAGTGTTGCTCCTCCATTATAGAAAAGCATAGTCTTTGGTAATTTATCAAGCTGAGTTACAGCAAAAATAAATCCTTTGATCAGGACTTTACCAAGTTCATCGTTACCTGTACCCATGCGGTCAGAGCTTATTACAACAACTGTATTGTCGTCCTCTGCATCATCCTCTGCTGCTGGTGCTCCTTCCATCTCGATCGTAACAACATATTCTTTCTCAGCTTTCTGCTCAGATGTAACTTTTCCTCCGGCACTTGTAGCCATCTTTGTCACATTCTGTACGGCAATCTCGTTATCAACTAATACTTCGATTGTCTCCGGTCCTGTAAGTGCATCCATTGCTTTTTTTGTCTTGATAACCGGAATCGGGCAGTTATCTCCCATTGCGTTAACTGTAATCATTGTATATTTCCACCTTTCTTTTATTTAAATATACCATTTCTTACGCACACTATAGATACATACTATCACTTCTAGCTGGAAAGGTAAATGGTATTTTTATACTATTTTGGACTTTTTTGTCGTTATTCTGGACTTCCAGGACACGATAGCCACCCTGAACATAATATGCCGGCTTCATCTGTCCCTTTTTGAACTCTGTCAGGAATTCATCCATCGTTCTGACCTCATTTGGAAAATATGTCGCACACACACCGACTTTTTCCGGCACATGACAGTCACTGGAACCAAGTGTAAAATATCCATACTGCCTTGCATATGCCGCTGCTTTCATACATGCTGCAAAAGATGTACTTCCATTGAGTACTTCCACACCGTCCAGGCCGTGTACCAAAGCCAGATTCTCCTCCAGGCCACGGTTATTATTGCGGAATGGATGCGCTGCAAAACAAACGCCTCCCTGTGCTTTTACAAGATCTATAAAATCCTGTGCCGGGATTCGCTCTTTCGGGTAATCTTCAATTCCAAATGCGACAATGTCTCCCTGAAGAGAATAAAACTCAATCCCAACAAAAATCGGGAAGCCTGTCCTCGCTGTATATTCTGCTGCATAGTCCTTAAGTCCCATACTGTCATGATCCGTAATGCAAAGCGCTCCAAGCCCTTTCTCCTTACCGATCCGAACCATCTCTTCCAGCTTCAGGAAGCTGTCTGGTGAATATGTCATTTCGTGCATGTGTGTGTCAATAAACATAATTTCTCCCTCCTCTTTATATTATAAGAATATTCTCGCACATCTTCAAATTGACTTTTATAATAGTTGTTCGTTTATATAGAAAATATCTATAATTGAAAATGTGCTGTGCCTATGCTACACTTATGATACTGAGTTTTTGTGCAAAATAGCACTGTACTTCAGTCTGAACGGTAAAATCCGTAAAATATCCAATGATTTTCTATATAAATTTTAAAGGAGTTTTATTATGTGGATTGCAGATAAATGGAAAGATTATGAAGTCATCGACTGCAGCGGCGGCGAGAAGCTGGAACGCTGGGGTGATTACACACTGGTACGCCCGGACCCGCAGGTCATCTGGGATACCCCAAAAAAAGAAAAAGGCTGGAAGCATATGAACGGTCACTACCACCGCAGCAAAAAAGGCGGCGGTGAATGGGAGTTTTTTGATTTACCAGAACAGTGGCAAATTCACTATGGTGAGCTGACATTCAATTTAAAACCATTCAGTTTCAAACACACTGGACTTTTTCCGGAGCAGGCAACAAACTGGGACTGGTTTGGTGATAAGATCCGCAATGCCGGACGCTCGGTCAAAGTTCTGAACCTGTTTGCCTACACCGGCGGAGCTACACTTGCAGCAGCCGCTGCCGGCGCACATGTCACTCACGTGGACGCTTCCAAAGGTATGGTAGCCTGGGCGAAGGAGAATGCCGCATCATCCGGATTGTCCGATAAACCAATCCGCTGGCTTGTAGATGACTGTGTAAAATTTGTAGAACGAGAAATCCGCCGCGGCAATCATTACGATGCTATCATTATGGATCCGCCGTCTTACGGCCGCGGACCAAAAGGTGAGATTTGGAAGATCGAGGATGCCATTCATCCACTTATTAAGCTGTGTACTCAGATTCTTTCTGAGGATCCACTTTTCTTCCTGATCAACTCCTATACAACAGGGCTTGCTCCTGCCGTATTAACTTACATGCTCGGAACAGAGTTAAAATCCTTCCATGGACATGTAGACTCTCAGGAAATCGGTCTTCCGGTCACAAGCTCCGGACTGATCCTTCCATGTGGAGCTTCGGGACGCTGGGAAGCAGATCATTAATTATCTTAATACACTTAAGCTGTCCGAATTACCAATTCAGGAAATATATTAAAAAAGTGTACAATTACATGAAAAGGCTGCAGAAATAGATGTAGATTAAAAACATTTATTTTCTGCAGTCTTTTATTATCATGACATCCTTATATTTTCTTGCAGAAAACATATCTCGGAAGTCCGCCGTATTTCAGGTCCTTGGCCACAATCTCATACCCGAGTTTTCGGAAATTATTCACACTGTACACATTTTCTGGATGAGCAGTCCCCATAAGCCAGTGATACCCTAAGAATTTCAAATGTTCTTCCGCTGTTTTCATCAGTTCTTTTTGCAGACCTCTTCCCCGGAATTCTTCATCTACCATCGCAATTTCCATATGCGCGACACGGGTAAGCTCTTCCTCGTTTAAATTCAGATATTTTCCCAGATTCTCCTCCCCAAGTTCTGATGTCCGGGCTATAAAAATTCCTGCCAGTTCGTATTCATGTCCTCCCACCGGAGCCTCTGCTTTTACTGCAAATCCTGCTGTCGCCACATAGCGAAGAATCTTCTCCTCTTTATCCATACTGAACCAGCTCTTATCCGGAATGCCCTCATAAATTCTCTGCATAAAATTATAAATTTCCGGTCCTTCCTGCTCCTGGGCCTGTTCAATACGGAACCAAGGACAATCATCATCGCCATTCATCAAATGACTCTCTACTTTCTTCAGATCCTTCCAGAAGAGCGTCTGCATTTCTCCGTTTTCTTTCTGAAAATCTCCTCTTTCCTCATATCTGCTGCGCCCAAATGTTCCCATTGCCCGTGTAACTCCATAATCTATAATTCCTGCCGCATAATGGATACCTCTGTCCCACATCACTTTTTCTGCTGCACGCATCATCTTATTAATCAATCGTACCGGTACCCCCTCCCCATTTCTTATATAAGTCATAGGATACCAGGAATAGATCAATGCAGCACTTTTCCTTTCTTCCTCGCTAAGTTCAAGTCCGGTTTCCGCAAGAATTTTGTCCACGCCTTCCGTCTGGACAACAAACACTGCCACCATCTCGCCATAACGCATCGCTTTTACTGCAAAGCCTTTGTCTGTCATATAAGAACGCATTTTTTCATCAGATTCCAGGCGAAAGACCTTGCACTTTTTATTCTTTGTCCTTTCAAATGTATCTCTGACAACTTCAAGTGCCTCCGGGATTTCCTCTTCTGTCACAAGTGATAGCTCGAGTGTCTGATCATTATATTCATATATTTCAATAATTTCATCTTCCATAATCGTATTTCCTTTCTTGTATAAAATCCACTTGAATTTATCATAATTATACACGTCTGCTTTCTTTTGTGCTATAATCCGTCGTAGAAAAGTTGTAACTAAATATATTTACGAATTCTGGAGGAAATAAAACTTATGAAATTAATGATTGCATCTGATATACATGGTTCTGCATATTATTGTGAGAAAATGATTGAAGCATACAAAAGGGAAAAAGCTGACAAACTATTATTATTAGGTGACCTTCTTTATCATGGGCCAAGAAATGATCTGCCAAAAGACTACAACCCAAAGGCTGTCATTGCTATGTTAAATGCTATGAAAGAGGATCTGTTATGTGTCCGCGGCAACTGCGACACCGAAGTAGACCAGATGGTACTGGAATTCCCAATTCTTGCCGATTACTGTTTTATTGAGCTGGACGGTCATACTATTTTTGCAACTCACGGTCATCACCATAATCCTGCAAATCCGCCAATGTTAAAGAAAGGAGATATTCTCCTGAATGGACACACACACATTCCTGCAAATCAGGATATGGCTGATTTCATTTACATGAATCCAGGTTCTGTGTCTATTCCAAAAGAGAATTCCGCACACGGATATATGATCTATGACCAGGAATTCATCTGGAAAGATCTAGACGGAAATGTGATCGATATGATGTAAGTGTCAAAAGTATAAATTGTGTTTGTGCTCGCACAAATAAGCAATTTATACTTTTTGACACGCTGAACACCGAGGACGAAATAAAATGGTGTGAATACACCATTTTATGGGAGTTCGAGGTGTTCAAGGATTGCGGTAATTGCATAGCAATGGAGCAATCCGATTACATCATTATTATCAACCGCTAAAAATTATACAAGGAGGATTTTCTATGTTCCGATTATGGGCAAAAGAATTTAAAGATAATAGAATGTTGCGGGATACTGTCATAGAAGTTGATAACGATGACACCCGCACACACAAAATTTTTCATGCGATTGACGAAGTCTGCCATGAATTTGATCTGAGCAATCCAATCTGGCTGGATTCCAATATTGATGAATTCAAAAGACATGCAAAGACAAGATTTCATCAGGATAACTTCGTAGATTCTATTGAATTTGACTATCTGGAAATTCATATAATAGAAGAATAAAAGACTTTGGGACAGGTGATTTTTTCACCTGTCCCCTTTTCACCTGTTCTTGCTTACTTTATTCACTGCGGATTGCCGCAAGCGGACTCAGTCTCATTGCCCGAAGCGCCGGGAAATATCCCGCCACCATTCCGACCAGCATCGCAAATCCAAGAGAAATAAGCACCAGCCATACCGGAATATAAGAAATATTTCCTTCTACTCCCAGTGCCGAGCTTTGTGCTGTTACCATATTGATTGCACCAGACATTGCAAAGCTCACCATATTTCCGACTATTCCACCGAGGAGTCCGATAAATGCTGCTTCAATCAGAAACATTTGCTTAATGTTTTTCAGGCTGCAGCCAAGTACTTTGATGACTCCGATCTCTTTTGTTCTCTCATATATGGACATCATCATCGTATTTGCAATTCCGATTGCTGCAACAATCAGGGAAATCGCTCCGATTCCACCAAGCACTGCCTGGATCACTGCCATCTGCTTTTTCATGCTGTCCATATATTCAACATTCGTCTCTACATTATACCCCATCTCGCGAATCTGTTTTGCCACATCATTGACATTGCTCATATCATCTACTTTGACCTGCGCTGAAGAATAATAGAATTCTTTGTAGGCTTTTCCAGACTTTGTAGATGGCTGACCCGGAATCACTCTTCCATTAAATTCCTTTTTCATAATCTGTTTTAATGTATCCAGATCACAGAATACATAATAGGAATTCACATTATAATCGTCAACGCCTCCTGCCACAACGCCACTGGCAGTTACGATATGTTTCTTGGCTGACTGTGGAACATTAGATGTTCCCTTTCCGTCAGTTCCTGCATCAACCTGAAATCCCCCGGAGCTCTGACTGTTGTAATAAGCATCCTGATCCAGGATCATAAACATAGAATCCTTCATCAGATCAATGTCCGGAAGTTCTCCTGTCTCCCAATATCCTGATGAATTATTTCCTCTCTCACTGAAATTGGTCAGAACATTGTTACCATAAACCAGCTCCAGCTTTCCAGTCCCGGATTTTGGAAGAGTTCCTCCATCTGCCAGCTTGATATCTCTCATTCTCAAGCCTTCCGGTGTACTTGCGTACAGGGAAATATATCCTTCATATTTCCCTTTCAGACAAATTGCGGATGTTTCATAGATTGGTGCTGCTGCTTTTACATGTTCCAGCTCACCGAATTTTTTCACACAATTGTCATCAATATATTTGCTTGCCTCATCGGAATTCTCAGAGTTCGATGAATGCATCATCCCATCTCCGACAGATCCGCTGCCCGTTACGTTTATAGTCGTAAGCCCCCCTGACTGCTCCATCTCATCATATACTGATTTCTGAAGCCCAAGTCCAAGAGACACCATAACTACGATAGATGCTGTTCCGATGACGACTCCGAGCACCGTAAGAAATGTACGAAGCTTTCGTCTCTTAAGGTTGCTCGCGCTCATCCTCAGAAGATCTATCCAACTCATCCAGCAGCTCCTCCTCTTCATTTAACATCTGCTTTTTCTTCTTTTTCTTTACAATTACTACTGCTGCCACTGCACCGGCTATGATCACGATCACTACTACGACCGGAACAACCGGAAATCCGCCACTGCCTGCCTCTGCATCACCGTCTGTATTCATATACATATCAGAGTCATCTACTGCTTCAGTGACTTCCAGTTCAAAATCCTTCGTAGTTTCAGATATATTTCCCGATTCATCTTCATAAGAAAGAGTCATCGTGATCTTAGAATTTCCATTCGTCACTTTTTCACCTTGCAACATGGCATCAATAGAACCGGTTGCACCTGCTTCCACATTTCCGATGAAAATCTCCTGTTTTTTGATTCCATTGCCTTCAAATCTGGCTTTTGCATTATACAGTTTAATTCTTCCCAGATTATAAAGACTGCACATAACATTTGTCTCACCACCGACCTCGATGGTCTGAGGGCTGATTTCAAATTCGCTGAATTCGAACCTTGCATCCTGTTTTACCGGAATAGAGATCGATGAGGAAGACTCAATCTGAGTTGCCTGTGAATCTTCGTACTTCATGCTCAAATTGATGCTGTACGGCTTCTGCAGCAGATCTGCTTTCGCATTCAATGTAATAGAAATATCTGCGGTACCGTCAGCTTTAATTCCATCAAGATAAATAGAATTCGAACCGGAAGTTGGCAGAAATGCCGGCGCACTTGTCTGCTCATCACTACCTTCCGTCGGAGCTTGCAGCTCAAACAACATATTCTGGACTTTTGTTTTCTTCGATGTATTTTTCAAATGAATCGTCAGTGTAAAATCACTTCCTGCATGTACCTCTGCCGGATTGGTATCAAATCCTGTTACGATAACTCTCGGTACAGATCCATCTGAACTGCTTCCACTGCTTCCACTGCCGCCACCACTGTAGACTGCCGGCTCGTCATTGCCAACAGAAGCTGTCATAGCACCTCCATCAGCAGAACCACTTCCCGAACCGCCGCCATTTCCTGCATCACCTTGGTTTTGAGAATTATCTCCCGGTGTCGGATCTGGCGTTACAGTTTCATTTTTTGCGTAAACAAATATTGAATCTGTTACAATTGCACCATCGATGCCTTGCACATACACGGAAAATGGAATCGTATAACTATTTTTCTTTGCTCCCTCTCGTCTTGTAAAATCAAAGGAAACACTTTTAGACTCACCATTTGCAACAACACCGTCTATTTTCTTAGAGTACTGTTTCCAGTCTTTTTCAAATGGCCAGTCACCTGCTTTTTTCTTGCTCATATCCGGCGCCACTTTTACATTTTCCAATTTCTGCCCACTATTATTAGTTATTTGTAATGTAAGTGTTTTTGTCTCCCCGGCTTCAAACGGCTGATGATCCCCAACTAAAGATATTTCAACTTTCGGCTTTTCTGCCGGCTCTTCTGCCGCCTCTGCTTTCACCGCCAGCCCCGGTAATATCATCGCAGCAATCAAAAGTGCCGCTACGACCACCGCCATCATTCTCCTTGATCTACTCATTTTTCTTTTCCTCCTTATTAGCCTCATTCTTTCTGTGATTTTCTATCTTTATGATCTTACCGTCACTGATATGGAATACTCTGTCAGCATAGGTCGCGAGATGATTATCGTGAGTTACCATGACTAATGTTTTCTTCTGCTGCCTTACTACCTGCTGCATCAGTTTCATGACCTCTTCCGATGTGTGGGAATCCAGATTTCCCGTTGGTTCATCCGCAAAAATAATCTTCGGATCTACCACAAGCGCTCTCGCTACACCGACTCGCTGCTGCTGTCCGCCAGACATCTGGTTTGGCATATGTTTCTTATGCTTTCCAAGATTTACAAGATCCAGCATCTTATCCGCTTTTTTTAATCTTACATCTTTCGGGACTCCTCGAAAGCTCAACGGCAGAGCTACATTTTCCACTGCATTCATAGTCCCCAGCAGGTGGAAAGACTGAAAGATAAATCCTACATTGTCCCGCCGGAACTTTACCAACTCTTCTTCGTTCTTCTTTTCGATATGCTCGCCGCTGATGATGACCTCGCCTTTTGTCGGTTTTTCAAGCCCTGCCAGCATATTCAGAAGGGTCGATTTACCAGATCCTGATGTTCCGACAATCGCGCAGAACTCGCCCTTATAAATATTAAAGTCTACGCCATCTAAGGCACGCACGACTTCATCACCCACGCGGTAGAGTTTATACAGATTCTTTACCTCTATGACTTTTTCCATATACCCTCCCTCTTGGTTTATGTTTAATTCCTTTATATACATTGTTATACAGATTTTTCATTCTTGAAGACATGAAAGATTTTTTACACCTGCTGCGTCGTCTATTTGCAGGTGTTGCAAAAATCTTCCAATTGTCTTAAGAATTGAAAAATCTATTTTCTCAATTATATATTACATATGTTCATTAAAACATAAAAAAAGAAATACTTCCGGTAGAAATTATGAAGTATTTCTTAATTTTTATGTTTCATGTTTAATTTGTCAGGAAGATATATTATACTGTTTCTCCCTCTCCTATCTCAGTGACATGCTCCTCTATAAGCTAACACTCACTTACTCTCTCAAAATATTAAACAGACTTTCTGCCTCATAAAATACAGTTTCTTGGTGACTATAGTGAGGCTTTCGCAGGAACGAGCACACCAAGTCCCCGCACACAACTTCCGCCTGAACTTTCTACATCGCGAGGATTAATGACAGGATTTTCGTTATGCCTGCGAGTATAATTCAGTTTTCGGAGCACTGTCTGAGCCTGCCTTTTGGCGAGTTTGCGGAGAAAACTGTAATATATGACGCAGCAGGCATAGAAAATCCTGTCTAATCTGAGCGATATAAAAAGTCATCTTTTCATTTTAGGACTGAATATCAATGATGCGAGATATCCGAATATTAACGCTGCGCTTATACCGACTGCACTGGCTTTGAATCCTCCCAGGAACACTCCGATGAATCCTTCCTGATCTACAGCATCTTGGACCCCTTTCCAAAGAAGGTTCCCAAACCCACACAATGGTACGCTCGCACCAGCTCCGGCAAAATCCTGGAATGGCTGATAGATTCCAATCGCTCCAAGAACTGCCCCGCTGCACACTAGAAGTACCATGATACGCCCTGGCATTAGTTTTGTCCTATCCAGCAGGATCTGCGTCAGAGCACAGATGATTCCACCTATAATAAATGCTTTTATATAATCCATATCTGTCTCCTCTCCATTTCGAAAACCAAAGATCCACTTATATTCTAAGCTTCATGCTCCAACACAATCGCGTGGGCAATCCCCGGCACACTTGCACCTTCGTTGTAGCTGACCGTAGACATGAGTGCTCCTGTAGGCACAAACAACACACGTTCCCATTCTCCCCGTTCGATTTTGGGAAGAATATATGCTGAAAGTACCGTTGCCGCGCACCCGCATCCGCTGCCTCCCGCATGGGTGTCCTGGGTCTGCTGATCAAAGATCGTCATACCACAGTCCAGGTGTTTTCCACGGATATCATAACCTTTTTCAAGCAGCAGATCAAAAAGAATGCTCTGTCCCACATATCCGAGATCTCCTGTAATAATCCGGGAATAATCTTCTGGCGATCTTCCAAAATCCTGTAAATTCTGCCAGATCGTATCACAGGCCGCCGGCGCCATACACGCTCCCATGTTCTGCGAATCTTTCAGACCGTAATCCACAATTTTTCCCACTGTCAGGCCACTTATCCTCACATGGCTCTCCTTTTGCCCCACAAGAAACGCTCCACTTCCAGTCACAGTCCAGTGGGCAGACAATGGTCTTTGATTCGCATAACTTAGTGGAAAACGAAATTCTTTTTCCGCACTTCCAAAATGGCTGGAGGTCACTGCAAGTATATATTCGCCATATCCTGCTGCCACACTCATAGATGCCAATGCCAATGCTTCCCCCGATGTTGAACACGCCCCGTAAAGCCCGAACATTGGAATCTGCAGTTTTTCCACTCCCATGCTCGTTGCAATTCCCTGTCTTAGAAGATCCCCGCCAAACAGATACCGTACCTGATTCTGGCTGACATGCGCCTTTCCCATGGCAAGCAGACAGGCCTCTCTTTGCATAGTGCTCTCCGCTTCCTCCCACGTATTTTCTCCAAACAAATCACTTTCTCCGACCAGGTCAAACATTTCTCCAATCGGCCCTTCCCCTTCTTTTTTCCCGACAACAGATGCACTGCTGATAAGATAAGGCGCCCGGTCATATGCTATACTCTGCGCTCCTTTTACTAATTTCATGTATTCCAACTCCCTTTACTCATTTTCAACATGAAATTAGTATGTTTCTTTTTCTGGCAAAATATTCCCCTGATCCGATTATTTTTGCTCCATTATTGATTCTTTCCAATATGATATTCCTGTCCCCAAATTCGCATCACGATTCTCGATACAATATCCACAAGTAAAAATCCAAATACGATCATCAGACAGGTCTCCACCAGGAGAATCATATGTTCTATGGCAAGCGCCATGTTCTGCTTCACACAGCCGTACATCATATAATAAAGATTGGCTCCCGGCATCAGCGGAAATACGGATGCTGTCAGAAAGATTGTGGACGGCGCTTTATTAAGCCTGGCCATTACAAATGCGTACATTCCCACAAATACAGCTGCCAGAAGCATTCCGAACAAATAACTGCCGCCGAATTGTCTCACGATCAGATAGACTGTCCATGTCAGAAATGCTCCGATCCCTGAATAAATAACTTTTTTGCCGCGTATCTGATAAATTCCAGCCAGTCCGATACTTCCGACTGACACCGAAACCGCCTGCACAAATATATTGGAGTTTAGCACTGCTCCTCCTGCATTTCCACCGCCATGCAACATTTTCATTGCTAAAGCAATTCCAAATGCAATTCCGAGGGCTCCAAGCACAGAATTCATAATCTCCAGAGCTCCGGAAGTAAAGTTTCTCTGAACAACGTCACGCAGTCCATTGATCACGCCAAGAGTACTGATCAGCACCATGACAATCCCGATCATAATACGATCTGAATGAATTGCAATTCCCATTTTTTCTGCTAAAAGTATCACCATCTCTGTTACAAATGCGAGAACTAGATTATAGATCATTGGATTCTTTTCCTGTTTTCCAATCCAGTATCCGGTAAGTGCCATTGCAGCTGAAGCAAAAACGGCTACAATCGCATCATTTCGTCCTCCTCCGAAAAAAATTGCAAATGAAGTTCCACTTACAATCTGTGCCAGCACCATAAGTGGAAATGCAAGTACTTTACTTTTTGCAATTTTTTCATAACGTTCATGAATCTCTGCCTGTTTCGGAGTATTGGCACAAACATATCTGGACAAGTTATTAAGCTGATCCAGTTTATCATAATGAGGACTCGTCATTTCAATATAACGGATCTGTGTGATAATCTCTCCTTCGGGCGTCTCCACCGTCATTTGAATATTGATCTGCGAAGCATAGACATCACTTCGCACAAATCCATAACTTCTGCACATGCGATACAGACTGTCCTCCACACGAAATATTTCTGCCCCGCTTTTCAACAGCTCTTCTCCAATATTTAATATTTCCTGCACGATCCGGTTATAATCCATCTGCTTATCCTCTTTTTATCAACATTTATCATTCAAATTTCTATCGTTCCATTATAAAGCTTTCCTATTTTCGATACAATGTAAAAAGGTAGGATTTCTTACCAATCTATGATAGAATGTAAATAAAATTGTAGAAAGGTTTATCATTTACATGCACACTTTTTTATTTCTTTTATGCATTATACTTGCTTTAGTATGTGGCACATACGGCATTGCAGTCCGCGCTATTGGCTCTGGTACAGCATTTTTCGCAGTCTGGCTCGTTTTGGCTGTCTTTTTTATATGCGTTGCTTTGGGAATTCATTTTAATCTATGGAAAATGTTCCCTGATATTCTAAAAAAAGGAATTGTCATTATATTTGCCGGTTGTCTGGCATCTTTCCTTATTATTGAAGGACTAATCATAAGCCAGATGCATGTAGCGGGTCCTGATAATCTGGACTATCTTATCGTGTTAGGTGCACAAGTCTATAAAAATGGTCCAAGCCCGGTCCTAAAATTTCGACTGGACAAGGCTTATGAATATCTGTCTGCGAATCCGGAAACCCGATGCATTGTCACCGGCGGCCAGGGATCTAACGAACCCTTTACAGAGGCAAGCTGCATGGCAGATTATCTGGTGAAACGCGGAATTGATTCCGGGCGCATTATTCTGGAGGATAAATCAACCACCACTGCCCAGAATCTGACTAACAGCATGAAACTGATTTCTGCAGATACGATAAATCACGCACTGGATAGCAACACAACGAATACCGTTGGAATTTTGACCAATGATTTTCATATGTTCCGCGCTATGCAGATTGCGCGGGCGCAGAAGATACCAAACACCTACGGTATTTCCTGCGGCTCCACGAAAGTATATCTGCCGAACAATATGTTCCGGGAATATTTTGCAGAAATTAAATTTCTCCTAAAACAACTTACAAAGCATTTTCAATAATTCTGATACATTGACCGGTTTTGCCAGATGTCCATTCATTCCGGCATCGGCCGATGCTTTTCTGTCTTCCTCAAATGCATTTGCAGAAAGTGCAATAATTGGAATATTTGCAAGATCCGAATCTTCCAGATTTCGGATCTTTTTCGTTGCCATGTAGCCATCCATGACCGGCATCTGAATATCCATCAGAACTACATCATAATATAATGCACCTGCTGTCTTTATCTTATCAACTGCAACTGCTCCATTTTCTGCTTCTTCCACTTCAAAACCTGTCTCTTCAAGCACGGCTTTCACGATTTCACGATTCAGTTCATTATCTTCTACAACAAGAATTCGTTTTCCGCGGAAATCATAATCTTTTTCTTCTGATTCTGTATTTTCCGTCCGCTCCTCTTTTTCAGTTTGTGCCAGACGAGGTGAAATTCTGACAATAACTTCTGTTCCCTCTTTTTCTTTAGAAGTAACTTCTATCGTTCCACCCATCAGATCTACAAACTGCTTTGCAATTGAAAGACCCAGTCCGGTTCCCTGAATACCACTGACGGTCGATGTCCGCTCCCGCTCGAATGGCAGGAACATTTTTCCCATAAATTCCGGACTCATACCGCAGCCATTATCTTTTACATGAACTTCATAATTCGCATATCCTTCCGGTGCCGGTTCATTCTGAATGATCCGAAGTTCAATCTTTCCGCCTTTTGGAGTAAATTTTACTGCATTTCCAAGAAGATTAACGAGAACTTCCTTGACTCTTAGTCGGTCGCAGTAAATGTAATAATCCTTCACTTTCGAAGTATCTACAATAAATGTCTGTGTTTTTTCCTGGGCCTGCCCCTGTATAATAACTTCTACTTCATCTACAATATTCTTTATATTACACGGCAGCTCTTCCAGCTTTGTCTGACCGCTCTCAATCCGGCTGACTTCAAGAACATCATTCACAATTGCCAGAAGGTGATTTCCCGACACACTGATCTTACTCAGATAATCCTGGATTTGTTCAAAATTACCTTCTGACTTCATGGCGAGCTTTGCAAATCCAATAATCGCATTTAACGGTGTGCGGATATCATGAGACATATTCCTAAGAAACACCCCCCGCGCCCGATTTGCCTGCCTTGCAATTGTCAGTGCATTTTCCAATTCCTGTTTTTGTTTTGCTTCTTTTTTCGCCTGCTTCTGCATATTCTGGTCGCGCTGACAAAAATACCAGATAATACATAAGAATATGACAATCAGAATTCCAGTAAAAATCCAGATATTATCCTGAATAAAATCCATGGCCGTGTAATTTCTCATCGCATCCATGTATGTATAAGTATGATTCAGTCCGTAATTTTCTCCCAGAATACTCAATCCGTGATTAATAATCTGCAGTAACGCCGTATTGCCAAACGCCACTCCAATACACCGTTCCTCTGTATTTTCTAATGGTAACACATTTAACTTCTTCTCAGCCCCCACCAGATAATTCGCTCTTCTGGCACTGAGGATCGTGCTCCCCACTTCACCCGATTTTAAAGCCTTGATACATTCCTCAATTGAATCATACTGAATGATTTCTGCATCCGGGTAATTCTGCACTGTGTAATAGTATTGAAGCTGGTTATTCTTATTAACAGCAATTTTGGTAGTCACCTTGTCTGTATAGGGTTCTCGATACGCCAGATCGATCGGAGATGTGACTACATTCGTACTCTCCTGGTACCCCTCCTGTTCCGCATACCATGCTTCACTGCTGACCGGGAAGATCATATCCACGTCTCCATTTTTCAAAGCTTCCACCATCTCATTTTGCGAGTTATACCCCCGATATATAATGTCCGGCTCATAATCGTCCGGAAGTGCATCAAACATATCCGGAATCAGGTCTGATACCAGGCCTGTCGCTTTGCCATCCTTATCTGTATCACAATATGGAAGGTAATCATTGCTATATCCAACCGTAACTGTATCGTGCTCTGCCAGCCAGTCCTGCTCTTTTTCTGACAGGAATATTGTAACGGAAGATTCTGCCGAATATTTCTTATGCAACTCATCTACATCCAGTGTATCCTGTTCTGTAATAATAGAAAGCGCCCTATTCAGTTCATCTAACAAATCTTCTCTGTCTTTCGCAACACAGAGATAATATGCTTCTTTTCCAATCTTTTCTACCGGTGAAATTCCTGTATAAGAAGATGCCACGTTATCTGCACTGACAAACGCATCAATATTCTTCTGATTAAAATCTGCCGCACAGGATTCCAGACTGTCGTAATATTGGATTTGAATGTCTGCCTGCTTTTCCTTTGCCCAGTCTTCCAGCGCAGTCATCATTCTCTTATCATTGTTCACTACGCCAATCTTTTTTCCTGCATAAGAATCAATATTGCCGAACTTAATTGTTGTATCATCTGTATCTTTATAAATATAAAATGTCTCGTTGATCATTTCGTATTCCGGAAACAACATACTATTGACACGGTCGTCATCATAGGAAATACCTGCCATCAAATCAATCTCTCCGGTTTTCAACTTTTCATAAAGATCTTTCCATTCCCCATATACATATTGGTAACGCCACCCTGTATATGAAGCAACCTTCTGAATATATTCGTAACTATATCCACTTTTTGCTGCTGAATCATCTGCTCCTTCCTGAAAGTCATGGGCTTCATAATACCCAATCTTCACCGTTTTTTGTTCCCCGGCATCTGCATTTACCTGTATTCCCAAAAACAGGTACACAAAGAACACAAGAACCATACATACCGATACAATTCTGTCTCCTTTTCTGGATGTTCGTTTTTCCCTCTTCTTTTCCATACTCTCATATCCACGCTTCTCTGGCGCTACTCTCCTACAATTTTATTTTTTCAAATCGGTATTTTTGCCGGATCTTTGGATATTTTTCCCGATCCACCTCACTCATAAACATATCATACGGTCTGGCACATATCTTGAACGGCGGATACATCCCCTGATAAACGACCAGCTTCTCTCCCGTCTCCGTATGCTGCGCAAATGCCAGAACCTTGTATAAGTATTCCGAAGTTTCAGAAGACACCCACTCCCGTTTAAAATGTTGCACAATATCTCCTACAAGAATGTCCCGCTCCGGCACTTCTCCTACTGCCGGATTTTTTTGCTCCTGTGGTTCTGTGTCCAGTTCCATATATTCATCCTTGTCCAACGAAACCGGAACCCCGGATTTTCCCTCAATGTGTACGCCGCCGTACCAGGTTCCTGTGATTTCAAAAATATCTCCCAAGTCGTACTCGGAAGAATACTCATCATTTTTCTTAATAATTCTTACTCTTGGCATATTTTAATCTCCTTTTTTCATCAATCTCTAATCCCGCAGCCATAATCCAGTAATGATTGAAAAATTTATTCACGAAAAAAATCCCTTTATTTTGTAGCTCAATTTTACATTACAATGCCTGCAAATTACTTTGTGCTTCGTGCTGACATTATATATCGTAATTTTACCATAAAACAAGGGGATTTTTTCTTTTTTTACTTAAACTCTACCACAATTTTTCTTCCATCTACAATGTTATCATACAGGCTGTGTACTACATTTTCTGCATTCGCATCTGCTGCCGCGATAAATCCGTATTCATCGGATTCTGCTAACTTCTTTGCCCGTGTCTCTGCCTCGCCCAACACCTCCAGAAGAGCTTCCGGTTCTACATTTAACATTGCAAAATTCGTATCATATAGTGTGATGTCGTCGGATTTAATCTTGACCGAATCTTCATCGACTGTGCAATGCGGAATCGTGATCGTCACCTTATCCTTTGTCTCTTCCACTTCTGCTTCGCTTACATCAAATCCGGCAGTTACAGTTGTTCTGTACTGTACCAGAAAATCTTTCTTTGTGAGCAATGGAATCTTTCCTTTCGTACACTCGAACACGTCTGAAATCACCATTTTCTGCGTTGTCAGATCCGATGAATTCTGAATCACCGTCTCAAGCGGAACACTTTCCTTTTTCGGCGCTGTGAAATGCCTGTAAACAGACACCCCACATACGCTTACCACAATGAAAACTAACACCACAAATCCAATCTTAATTTTTTTCTTCATACTCTTACTCCTCGTCTTTCCTGTAATTTTTCTTTTGTCTTATCTTTGATACCAATTTTTTTGCTGAACTTTGGATTTTTCTCTATTTTTTCTATCACCCGTATCAGCCGTATTCTGTGTTCTGCATTCATTTACACACCGCCTTAATTACTTGTTCTTGCTGTCTTTCGATGATTCCAGTATAATAACTTAAGACATGATAATACATATTCAATAAAGAGTAATAAATATTGATATTCCGCGGATTTCGGGAAATATGGACTCATCACAAATTTTGATAAAGGATTTATATAAATTATGGGAAAACAATCAACGCGTGAAAATAAGACAATCTATCAGTTATGCCGGGAAGAAAAAGAACTCACCCGCGAGAAAGCAAGTGAGCTGATGGCAGGAGTTTCTTCCTCCCGGATTGAAAAAATTGAATACGAAACACAGGAGCCGACTCCTTACGACGTCGTGCAGATGGCGGACTGCTACAAACGCCCGGATCTTTGCAATTACTACTGCTCCCATAAATGTGCCATCGGGCAGCGCTACGTTCCGGAAGTGGAAGTCGGCGAACTCTCCAATATTATCTTGGAGACAATTGCCTGTCTCAATGAAATCAATCCACTCACCAACAGACTGATCCAGATTGCCCGAGACGGGAAAATCTCCGATGATGAGATTAAAGATTTCGCATTTATCAGCCAGAAGCTGGATGAAATTTCCCTCGCCGTAGATTCCCTGAATCTCTGGGTGGATAAAACCGCCAGCGAAAATGATCTGAATGTCACACTGCTGCGGGAAGAAAAGGAGCGGTTAAAAAAACAGAAATAAACATATTTTAATTCTTTTTTTCTCATAGTCCGCACTGATATGTCAGTCTATTCTATTGATATAATCAAATTGACAATCTCTCTATTTTCATAGTATTCTGAAGATAATGATAATTCAATAAATGACACAGGGAAATATTTTCAATTCATTTGCACAAATTATACAAGGAGGACATGCAATGAAAGATCGATTTCGATTTTGGGGACTGTATTTGGGATTGATATTAAGCTTTGTACTTCACTATTTTGCGACATCACAATTGAAAATCTATGAGAATCACTTATGGGAACTTTTTGATTCCCCGAAGGCAACAATTATTATGTATTTAGGAAATGGACTGCATGCAATCTACTATGTGGTTGCATTTCTGCTCATGCTTTTCCTATGCAATATGAAAAATTTCAAAATTATTGAGGAATTAATTTTTCTTGCTTTACCGGCGCTTTTATTACTTGTAACAGGCAGTATTATGACAAATCTTTTCCTTTGGGTGTATACGAATTCGTCATACTGTATTCCATTCGGCGCAATGCTGCTTTCAGTATTTTTGTACAGAATATATGCATATGAAATTAGAGGGAAGTGTTAAATCTACAAACGCCTCATCACTTTGCTTACAAAGTAAAATACCAATTGTCGGATTCTCTCCCTCTATTTTTTCATAACGATCATAATAATTTACATACATCTGCATCTGCCCTAAATCCTGATGCGTGAGTTCATCAATTTTAAAATCAATCAAAACATAACACCTTAACAGTCTGTTATATAAAACCAAATCAACATAAAAATTTTTGTCATTAAATGTAAATCTCTTCTGCCGCTGTTCAAAAAGAAAACCTTTTCCTAATTCTAAAAGGAACTTCTGCATTTTTCCTATTACTGCTGACTCCAAATCACTTTCATGATATGCTGCTTTATCCTCCAATCCTGCAAATTCCAAGACATACGGGGTATGTAAAATATCTTCCGGTTTCTGTGGAATGGCACCTTCGTTCGCCAGTCTCATTACATCATTTTTATCTCTGCTCAATGCCAGTCTTTCATACAAGCTAGAATGAATTTGTCTTTTTAAGGTGCTTACATTCCAATTAGAACGTATCGCTTCCTTTTCATAAAAGTCTCTTTCTTCCCTATCCTCTATACGCATAAGTATCTGATAATGTGTCCAACTTAGTTTAAATGGATTTTTCTTATATGTAGCCTCCAATTGTCCAATTCCTGATTGGACAATTCCAAAAGCCTGATCAAATTGTCCAATTCCCGATTGGATTATTTCATTTTCTCTATCCTTGTAAGCCATATAAAATTGTCGCATTCCCGCAACATTACTTCTTGAAAAACCTCTTCCGTATTCTTCTGTCAGATAAGACGACAAAGAATCTAAAACTTTTGCTCCATATTTTGCTCGTTCGGCGCCTTGCTGTTCCTGCTCTACAATATATCTTCCGAGCAAAAAGTTAGTAAGAACCGTAATTACATTTGCCATTTGCCCCATATTACTTCTGGCACTGTCAATTAATTGCTTTGATTTATCAAATAAATTTTGAAATTCATTACTTTTTATTATTTCCACTTTTTTATTTTTCAAGCTAAATCCTCCCACTAATCTATAGTTATCAATTATTTTTTATTTTAACTTATATATATTATTTTTTCAATATTATATATATTATATATATTATTTATATCTTCTCAACTATAACAAATAAAAATCTCCTTATTAACAATTGCCTTATAGCATTCTTATTAATAAAGAGATTATCATATCTTATTCTTCTTTTAAAATTTTATAACATCTTCACTACTTTATCTTCCGCCGAAATGAAATGTATTTTAATGTGAATTGTAAAAAGATAACAATATACAAAATCATTAATATGCTAAACACACTTGCAAGTACATATTCTCTATGTCCTGCCATAGCATTGTACCCATTCACAATCTGACAACAAAAAATCACAATTAACGGAATTACTCTTCCCCGGAAGATCCGGTTCATCATATCCAGTCTCGATTCATCATCGCAGAATATCTCTTCTTCACTGGACATCTGTGCTTCCGGTTTTCTGAAATAACTGTATCCTGCAAATTCCAGAAGATACTCCCAGCCGCAGTCTTCAAACATTTTCACATATTCCATCTGGTTTTTCATGCCTTCCTGATTATAATCCAACTGATAGATCACTTTCTCAGGCTCGCATTTTTCAAATGTATAGATTCCAGGCATTGTTACTCTTTTGAATTTCCAGCCTTTCTGATGCATTCTGCTCAGATAACGGGCTTCTTTTTCATAATCCATAATTGAAAACCAGCGAAGTTCCTTTTTTGTCTCACTCATTACAATACCTCCTGTGCGTTGCGATACAATCTTTGAATCCGTTTCAGCTCCAGTTCCAGTACTTCCATTCCAAGCTCCGTAATCTGATAAATCTTGCGCTTATCTTCCTCTCTTACGAATTCAATCAATCCGTCCTTTTCCATCTTTGACAAACTTCCATACATGGTTCCCGGACCGAGTACCACTTCATTGTCTGTCATTTCTTTTACCTTCTGTACAACTCCATACCCGTGATTCGGAGAGCGCAGGCATAACAAGATGTAAAACCCTGTCTCCGTCATCGGAACATAAACCTTTTTAATATGTGCGTCCATAATTCAATCCTTTCAGTGCGATACATCGTACTTCGATATAGTTAGTATATCGCACCGTGATATATGTGTCAATAAAAAAAATGAGGAGCATTTCTACTCCCCATAACTTATCATCTTTTTACACTTCTCTTATCGGCTCCTTTTTGGCTCCTTTTTGGCTCTTTTTTAGCTCCTTTATCGGCTCCTTTTGGAGACTTGCTGTCCGCTATCTAAAAATTTTTTCACACCACTTTCAAAATCTTCAATATCCAATACCCCACTCCAAGTACCCAGCTTGAGAAGATTCCATATAATATCACCGGTCCTGCTATGGTAAATATCTTGCAGCCGATTCCCATGACCTGTCCTTCTTTCTGATATTCAATTGCCGGTGCCGCCACGGAATTCGCAAATCCGGTAATCGGAACCAACGCTCCTGCGCCGCCCCATTTTGCGATCTGCGGATAAATGTTAAATCCAGTGAGCAAGACGCTTAAGAGAATCAGAATCATGGAAGTCCAGCCTGCGCTGATGTCTTTTTCTATTCCAAGGTGCCTGCAATAATTCAAAATGCCCTGTCCAATTGTGCAGATAATGCCTCCTGTAATAAATGCTTTGAGCATATTGAATGGCAGATTGTGTACCGGCGTCTTCTGCTTGACGTAATTCTTATATGCTTCCTGTTGCTTTTGTTTATCCATGTTCCTCTCCTTTCTTTTTCCACATGACTTTCCTGTCAATGAACACTTTTTTCGATTCGTCCCTGCCTTTGAACGGCAAAGTATTCTTTCAAGAATGCCTCGGCATTATTACTGTCCCCAGTGATTTGCAAAAAACAAAAGCGCACCCACAGTCTTTCCGACTGCGATTCCAAGTATAAGATATGGTACGCTTTTTATAATCTTCATACGCCGGATGAATATTGGAAATACATTCAACATTTCTGCAAGTGCCATCGCCCAGCATCCCACAAATATTCCACCAAGAATCCCGAACACTGCTGCCAATATATTCCCACCGGGTATGGATATGTGGAACACCCAGAAAATATTCGCCAGTATTCCGCCCAGCGCCACACTGTCCTCGTAGAGCAAAATGTGTTCGCCTGTGTGGGTGCGGTCTGCAAAATCGGATACAACACCTAATTCAATGACAAATGAAAAAAGTCCGCTGGCTACGATCACACCTGCACTAAGACCGATGACTGCCAGTAGTATATTTTGTGCCCACATCTAATTCCTGCTCCTTTCTGGAAATATTTTCAATCAAAGTCGTCTGAAGATCATTCTCATACAGACGCATTTCCACTTCTATCGGAGTTGGATCTACGGAAAATCTCCTCTTTCCAAAATGATTGAAAAATGTCAGAATTCCAATGGCAATTCCGATACTATACGTAAATTCCAGCACTGTAAATCCATCACTTTTTGTTCCTGTTACCAGTTCATAAATCTGACTGAACATTTTTGTCACACCGACGTCATTGTTGAATGCCATAATGGAAAACGCCGCTCCCATAAAACTAATCAGTACAACTTGACTTGTTTTTAAAATGTGCCAGACACCGCCCACGCTTTGCTGTTCCTCATAAGTGATGATAAAGTCCTGCTCACCCAGATTCTGGACTTCAATCTCCGGATATTCTGCATGTATACATTCGATAACTTTCAAAATGGAAACCGCGACACGATTTTGTGTCTTTTTATCAACTCCATGAAACCGCAGAAGTTTGATTGTCTTAAGCTTCGGCAGAACTGTTGGATTTGCACATTCCATGGACAGAATATCCCCTAATTTTACACACGGATCCGTGACTTCCACATTCCGGTCTGCCTTTATATAAACAGTCTCTTTACTGCCAGCCATATACAGAACCTCCCGACGCCCCAGCTATTAAATTCCGCCCCCAGTCCTCTGTCTTTGACATATTTTCACTATATGGCATAGATGTATCTATCTTAGTCGTATTGGAGCTATATAGAACCCTTACATCTCCCTGTGCATCTTGCGCGCCTCTCACCAGCGTTCCTTCCGTCACGTCTCGCTCTTTGCCAAAATCGCCAAAATAATACGCACAGCCTGCCACTATTGCCAGAAGCACTACCGCAATGAGGCAGATTCTGAGTCTTTTTCTCGCTTTTTCTAATTGTTCCTGCACATTTTTCACACCTTTCTTGCACTTTCTTTCGCCATAGTTCCATTCATTTCCGCACTGGATCCATTGCAGTTATCGTCGACTCTTTCCCTATGCTAAATGAAATATTTGCGAAACTCTTTATTCAAATGTTAGTATGTCGGCTTTCCATGAAAATATGCATTTTTAAGCTGTCCGAGTATTTTCTTTTCCATTCTTGAGACCTGAACTTGTGAAATTCCAAGCTCGCGTCCGACCTGGGACTGGGTCTGCTCCGCAAAATAGCGCAGATAAATGAGTCTTTTTTCGTCCTGATTCAACACTCCAAGAAGTTCCGTCAGAACTATATGATTCAGAACCTGCTCATGTTCTTCGCTCTTTTCCTCAAGCTTGTCCATGAGACGGATTTCCTGTCCGTCTTTTTGATAAATAGGCTTATGCAAGGACTCGACGTCTCCGCCTGCATCCAGTGCCATGACCAATTCCTCCTGCTCGACTCCCAGACGCTCTGAAAGTTCGCCCACAGTCGGTTCACGCCCCCACTGATTCTGTAAATCTTCTTTCAACAAATATGCTTTGTACGCCAGTTCTTTTAAAGAACGGCTGACTTTTATCATGCCGTCATCCCGTAAGAAACGTTTGATTTCACCGGAAATCATCGGCACAGCGTAAGTTGAAAATTTCACATCGTAGCTCAGGTCAAATTTGTCGATTGCTTTAATCAGACCGATATTTCCAATCTGAAATAAATCTTCCGTTTCCACACCCCGGTTATGGAAACGTTTCACTATACACCAGACAAGTCCTGCATTTTCCTCCACCAATCGTGCTCTTGCTTCTTCATCTCCTTCGTGAGATCTCTGAATCAGAGCGATTGTGTGGTCCATATTTTCCTTCCTTTTCCAATGATTTTCGACATTTTTACAAGTGTCCCTTTTCCCGGCGTTGATTCCACTTCCAGACTATCCATAAATGCTTCCATAAAGGAAAATCCCATTCCGGATCGTTCCGCTTCCGCTTTTGTTGTAAAAAGTGGTTCCATTGCCTTTTCAACATCTTCGATACCTTTTCCAAAATCTTCAATTTCCACAAAAAGCGTCTGTTCTTTCGTTCTGCACCGGATACAGATATTATGTACTTCTCCTTCATATCCATGTATGATTGCATTTGTCACAGCTTCCGACACTGCTGTTTTTACATCAGATACTTCCTCTACTGTCGGATTAAGCGATGTCATAAATGCTGCTACCGTCACCCTGGCAAATGATTCGTTGCTAGAACGACTGTCGAAGATAAGTTGCATTTCATTCGTGTGATCCATTTACTGATCCTCCTCTATGATTTCCATTATTTTTGTCACACCGGACATGGTTAATATTTTTTTGACACGCTCATTTGCGTGGGCTGCACAGATTTCTCCGCCCAGCATATAAATCTGTCTGTAACGTCCCATGATCATTCCAATCCCCGAACTGTCCATAAAATCTGTCTCCGCAAAATCAAATATGATGTAACGGATATGATTTCGTATGATCAGATGGTCGGATTCCCGGCGAATTTCCTCCGCATTGTGGTGATCCAGTTCGTGGGGGAGAAAAATTGTGAGACAGTTTTCCTGTACTTGATATTTCAATTTTCGGCCTCCTTTTTTTATAAAGCTTGTTTCTATACTTTTTCCATTCTACACACCTGGAAATCATATAGTTCACCAAAGGCACGTTCGCACTACCTTCCGCTGGCAGCGGTACATAAGGCGCTAAAGGACACCGCCTAAGTACCGGCCGCTCCAGAGTACCTTTTTGTGAACTATATGATTTTCAGGTGCTGAATGTACTGGCTAATCGCGAATATACTTTAGCTTTATAAAAACATATTTTTTGCCTCTACGTGTGTGAAGCTTTAGCTGCCTTATAGGAATCCGCACAGTCGCAATTTCTATATGCAGCCTATAATAATTATCAAAAATGTCAAAAAAGAGGGTACGTGGGTTAACGTATCCTCTTTTGTAAGTTTGGTTTTATTTAGTTATTTTTCTAATTGTTTAAAGCTATTTCTTAATTATTGTTGTCACCGTTATCATCGTTGTCACTGTTTTTTTTGGTGTCGTCGGATTTTTTGCTGTCGCTGTTGTCAGTATTTCCGCTCTGGGCGTCGAGCGCCTGCTGTGCCTGGGTGGCTACATCGGTGTCCGGCCAGGTTTCGATGATTTTCTGATAAGTCGTGTTGGCCTTATCCTGATCGCCTTTTTTCTCGTAGCCTTGTGCGAGAAGGAGCATCGCTGCACCATCGTTGTAGCTTTCATCCATCTGCATAACTGTCTCGAGACTGGAAATCACTGTATCATACTCGCCTGAATCGTAAGCTTCTTTTGCGGCTCTATATTGCTTTTTGCAGGCATCCGGATAAATCTTTCCGGTCAGTTCATCGAATTTTGCTCTTCCGACAGCTCCAAGAGAATCTGCATTGACTTTCATAAGTTCTTCTGCCATGGCAGCATTACTCATATCTTCGGATTTGTAATGCTCTGCAATATTCATGACGACTTCATAGCTGTCTTGTGTTGAAGCTGCAGTTGCCTGTGCATTTTCTGTCTCTTCACTGCTGGCCCGATAAGTTTCCAGTTCTGTCTTCAGTGCGCTGATCTGGGATTTCTGTTCTGCAATCTGATCACTAAATGAAACGGTCTGCTTATTCAATGCTTTTTTCTCTGACGAATTAATCGCCGGCATAATCAAAAACCACATCACTGCAACACCGACCAATACACCGACTGCAATATTCGCAACCGTGTGAATGCTGGCCTTTTCTTTGATCCCGGTCGGCACCGGCTGAATAATGCTTTCATTTCCAAGCTGGTATTTAACCGTTTTCTGCTGATTTTTCGCAGACTGCTTGACACTCATCGGACGTTCTTTTCTTATCTCAGTAAGTTCATGCATGTAACGGATTGTCTTTTCATCTGTTGCATCCAGTCTGTGTACTTTCCTGAGTATCTGTCTCGCACTGGCATACTGCTCGGTCTTAATATAAAGCAATGCCAGAAGCTGGTATGCTTTGACGTAAGTCGGGTGTGCTGCTACTGCTTTTTTTAACTGGATAATCGCAAGATCTTCTCCACCCTGTCTTGCATATTCCAGACTTTGATTGTATCGTTTGACTGCCTGGTTGATCTCTTCCAGTTCTCCCGGCGTCTCCTGTACTTTACTGATAAAATAACTGGCTATATTGTCTTTTGGTTGAAAATTCTTGCTGAGGATCCACTCCACCAGCGCTTCAATCACATCTCCACGCCCGTAGTAAACAAGTCCGAGAAGATTTCTGGCGGCCAGGTTCGCCCGGTTATACTGAAGACTTTTCTTCAGTGATGTAATCGCACCGGACATATCCCTTACCTGGGCTTTTGCCAGTCCGTCATTGTACCAGTAGTTAGACTGGTACGCTAGTTTCACTGTGTAGTCCATATATTTATATTCCCTCTTATTTTCTATCTGTATCGTGACTCATTACTACTTCGTCTGCTCTACTGCTTCGCGGATAATGTCCTGCATATCCGTCAGGTCTTCTCTGTATACTGCTTCCTCAATATCTTCAACTTCCAGGCTTGGCTGGAATTTTTTCAGTTCTTCTTCGTAATTTAACATGACGTCTCCACCTCCTGTAGCGCCTTTTCTACCATTCCTGCCAGGTAAAGAGAACCAATACAGTAAATGTATGTCTCTTTGGTACGCATCTCATAGGCACATGCTATGGCATCTTTTACATCAGCCTTCACATACACCGGACACGTTGCATATCGCTTAAAAATCTCCCCCAGTTCGCCGGCCGGAACTCTTCTTTTATCTTCAATCTCTGTCACAACAAACGCTTTCGTCTGCAAATGTCTGCAAAGATATTCTATCATCTGCTCATATTTTTTATCAGATACCGCTGAAAATATGAGAATCGGCGGTTCTTCCTCTTTCAGTGCACGAACGCTTTCTACAAACGCTTCGATTGCTCCCGGGTTGTGGGCTCCGTCAATGATAAAATGGTCTGCGCATTCTTCCATACGTCCCTGCCATTGGATTTTAGCAACGGCATCGCGCCACATTTCTTCATGCTCTGGTTTATTCCCAAGCAGACACTGGACTGCTTCGATTGCAATCTCTGCATTTTTCACCTGATAGATACCACAGATCGGCACTTGCCAGATAACATCTTTATGATAAGCATTTGTCCGTGAAAATGCAATATGTTTGCGGGTAACTTCCCGGATTTCGAACGCATTTTTCCCGATTTCCCGACATGGCGCATGATGCTCTCTCGCCGTATTTCGGATAATCTCGGCTGCTGCCTCATCATTTCCGTCAAAAATCACCGGCGTTCCTTCTTTGATGATCCCTGCTTTTTCTGCCGCAATCTGCTCTATTGTATTCCCGAGGATCATGGTGTGATCCAGGCTGATCGATGTAATAACTGTCAGCGCCGGACACGGAAATGCATTGGTTGCATCCAGTCTTCCCCCCAGTCCTGTCTCCAGAACAATATATTCTACATCAGATTTTTCAAATGCACTTAGTCCCATGCCAAATAAAAATTCAAAATAAGATGGATGTGGAATTCCCTCTTCTTCCATTTTTTTCACGACATCATAGACATGCTCAAAGACCTGATAAAATTTTTCGTTGTCAATCGGCTCTCTTCCTATCTGAATCCGCTCGTTGATAGATATAAGATGAGGGGAAGTAAAAAATCCCGTCTTCTTCCCCTCAGCTTCTAAGATCGCCTGAATATATGCACACACAGAACCTTTGCCATTGGTTCCTGCCACATGTACCACCTTCCGGTCAAATGCCGGTCTGCCAAGCCGCTCTAAGAACTCTCTTGTGTGCTCCTGCGTGTGTTTTTGTGTAAACTTCGGAATGCTTTCGATATACTCGACTGCCTCCTTGTAGTTAACAGGCTTACTATTCATTTATTTTTCCTCGTTTTCCTGTTCTGTCCAGGATTTTGTTGTATCAGTTCCTGTTCCTTCCTGCCTTACAAGCTGTCCGCCCTGGTAAATGTATTCGTCCGTCGTTCTGAAGATTGTATTGCTGGATCCTACCTGGCTGACAGTGATAACATCTCCCTCGCTAAGCTCTGTGCTTGGAAGAACGATTCGTGTATTATTTAAAAATGTACTCTTTTGCTTCTCGCCATTGACGTAAACCTTACTTGACTTCGTAAAGTTCTCGCCATACAGGCTGTAGCCTTTTTCCAGATACGGAACGATGTTCGTCAGCGTAGCGTCCTTCACACCCATTTCCATATGACCTTCCGTAATCGGCGGATTGCCCTTGTAAACATACTGCTTGCCATACAGAATATCATACTGGAGAAGCTCTAAGTCTGACAGGTAATTCTTGGAATTCTGTCTCTGCTGATGATAATTGAACAATGTTCCGGAATGAATATCCAGGCGGTTCATCACATCCGCCATTAGCTGATAAGCCGGAATATTTCTATCCTGCTGTTCCAGTCCGATGTTATCCCAGATCACATAATTTGTGTTATAGAGATAACGGCTCTTTAAATCTTCTGCGGTAAGTCCCATAGTCGGTAAATGGTCTCCGTAGAATACGACAACTGCAGGTTCTCCACGATCTTCCACTGCTTTCACAAGATCTCCTGCAAACTGGTCCATCTCATAGACCATGTTTACATAATATTCCCATTTATTCTTCTTTGCTTCGTCATCGATACCTTCTACTTTGATCTTCGGATTCTCAATCAGCTGCTCCTCCGGGTAATCTCCATGTCCCTGCACACTGACGGTAAATACGAAATCCTGCTGCTCGGTCGTATCCATAGCTTCCATAATATTGTCTACCAGAACCTCGTCCTTTGCCCATCCATTTGGCGTAAGCTGAAGAATATTCATAAACTCTTTACTTGTAAAACTGTCAAATCCCATATGATCATAGACTTTTGCACGACTGTAGAAGTTACCTCCGTTATTGTGCAGTCCATGAGTACCGTATCCCAGTGCTGAAAGAGCTGTTGCAGCACTCTCACATGGCTGGTTCTTGACAACTGTTTTATACGGATACTCTCCAGGTCCGAAGAAACGCATATTCATTCCTGTCAGCACTTCGAACTCTGTATTCGCGGTTCCGGCTCCTACAGACGGAACTTTGAAATATCCAGAAGAATAATTCTTGTACATCTCATGCAGATTCGGGCATGCATCTTCGCTTGTTGTGAAAAATTCCGCCTCATCTACATCAAAATAAGACTCTAACTGAACCACAATGATATTCGGAAGATCATCAGAGGCACGCCCTGTTTTATTCTCGGCCATTTCTCCGTTATTCGTAATCTGATCAATAGTCTCCTTATTATAATCATTCGGCTCATCGATTCCTGTATTAAATACACTGGACATAAAGCAGTACGGAAGTCCGTAATCCTCATAGGCAAACGCAATATTTCCAAAGTATGTGGAAAGCACTCGCTTATCAATTGCCTGATCTGTTGTGAAGCTGAATAACATGGCACATACAGCCACTCCGGCAATTGCCAGAAGCCGGTGTATTTTTCCTTCATACTGACCACCGCGGCGCCACATGGAAATCAGCCATATAATGACCGCTGCAATTCCCACCAATACGATCACGATCTCAAATCCATTGAAATAATTGTTGATCAGGCTGACCGCATCGGTTGCTACCTTCAGGTCCTGGGCATTGAACGGTGTCACTCGCTTCATCAGCATGTAACCGTTACAGATTCCAAGAATCATCCAAAGTACACCGATAATGATTCTTGCGAACACCCTTCGCCGGAACAGGTATACCACCGTAAATGTCATAAATATCATAAATGCATTGTAAAGGAAGACGAGTGGTGTCTGTGTCATATAGCTCCATGCCTGAACAAGTGAATGTCTTGAAATTGCCTCAATTGCAAAGTTGATCAGACATGCTAAAAGCGCGTGAAATATCAGAGAAAACCGGTTCATAAACTGATAGACAGGTTTCATCTTCTGCGCAAATGCACCATTTCTTCTCTCTTCCAGTATTCTTGCCCTTCGCTCTCTACGTTCCTTCCAGTATGCTATAACCTCTTCCTTTCGCAGCTTTTTCATAATATCCCCTTACATTTATTTTTTCTGTAATCCAGCAAGACGCTCCTTGACCTGAGCAAGCATCTGCTCATATTTTTCTAGTTTCTCACGCTCTTCCTGTACCTTTGCAGCCGGTGCTTTGCTTACAAACTTCTCGTTATTCAGCATGCCGTTGGAACGTGCAATCTCTTTATTCAGGCGAGTCTCTTCTTTTGTAAGACGCTCTTTTTCCTGCTCAAAATCGATCAGCTCCTCAAGCGGCACATAAACTGTTGCATCCGGAACTACTACAGACACTGCATCGTCTGCGATACCGCTCTTGTCTGCCTGTACAATGAAGTCTCCGGCAGATGCCATCATCATTGCAGACTCTTTTAATACTGCAAGACCTTTCGCCAGCTTCTCGTCCTCGCATACAACGTAGATCGTTGCCTTTCTGGAATTTGGAACATTCATCTCGGAACGGACGTTTCTAACACCTCTTACGATTTCTTTGTAATGGTTCAGAATGTTTTCATTCTCTGCGTCATTCCATTTTTCCTCATATACCGGCCAGCTTGACATCATCAGTGACTCTTCTTCTGGAACCAGTTTGCTGTAGATTTCCTCTGTAACAAATGGCATGTATGGGTGAAGAAGCTTCAGTGCATCACCAAGAACTTTCTTCAATGTCCAAAGTGCAGCGTTCGCACTCTTCGGATTCTCGTCTGCGTGGTAGATTGCATATTTTGAAAGTTCAATGTACCAGTCACAGAACTCGTCCCAGATAAAGTCATAAATCTTGGAAAGTGCAATTCCAAGCTCGAACTTATCTAAGTTCTCTGTTACATCTTTTACCACATTATTGCATGCAGATAAAATCCAGCGGTCTGCAGGTCCCAGATCCTCTGCCTGTGGCTCTGTGATCTCTTTTCCTTCCATATTCATAAGAATATATCTGGAAGCATTCCATACTTTATTTGCAAAATTACGGCTTGCCTCTACACGTTCGTTGTAGAAACGCATATCATTTCCAGGAGCATTTCCTGTAATCAGTGTCATACGAAGTGCGTCTGCGCCGTACTGATCGATAATATCCAGAGGATCGATACCATTTCCAAGTGATTTACTCATCTTGCGTCCCTGAGAATCGCGAACAAGTCCGTGAATCAGTACTGTGTTAAATGGTGCCTTTCCTGTATGTGCATATCCTGAGAATACCATACGGATAACCCAGAAGAAAATGATGTCGTATCCAGTTACAAGTACATTCGTTGGATAGAAGTAGTCAAGATCCTCCGTCTCATGTGGCCAGCCAAGTGTTGAGAATGGCCAAAGCGCAGAACTGAACCATGTATCCAGCGTATCCTCATCCTGTTTAAAATGTGTACAACCACAATGTGGGCATTTTTCCGGTGCTTCGGAAGCTACTACGACTTCTCCACAATCCTGGCAGTAGTAGGCTGGGATTCTATGTCCCCACCAGATTTGTCTGGATATGCACCAGTCACGGATATTCTCAAGCCAGTGCAGGTAAATCTTATCAAAACGCTCTGGTACAAACTTAAGCTCACCATTCTTGATCGCCTCAATGGCTGGTTTTGCAAGCTCTTCCATCTTTACGAACCACTGCTGTTTGATCATTGGCTCTACCGTTGTATGACATCTGTCGTGAGTTCCTACATTATGAGAATGTGGAACAACTTTTACAAGATATCCCTGCTCTTTCAGATCCTCTACCATAGCTTTTCTTGCTTCGTAGCGATCCATGCCTGCATATTTTCCACCATACTTCTCGTTGATCGTAGCATCATCATTCATGATGTTAAGTTCTGGCAGATTGTGACGTTTTCCAACTTCAAAGTCGTTAGGGTCATGTGCCGGTGTGATCTTAACAGCACCTGTTCCGAACTCTTTGTCTACATAATAATCTGCAACAATCGGAATCTCACGGTCTGTCAGTGGCAGCTTACACATCTTTCCAACGATATCTTTATATCTCTCATCATCCGGGTGAACTGCAATTGCAGTATCTCCCAGAAGAGTCTCCGGACGTGTTGTTGCAATCTCAAGGAAACGGTCTGTTCCTACGATTGGGTACTTAATGTGCCAGAAGAATCCGTCCTGCTCTTCATGCTCTACCTCGGCATCAGACAGGGAAGTCTTACATACCGGACACCAGTTGATGATTCTGGATCCTCTGTAAATGAATCCTTTTTTATGAAGGTTCAAGAATACTTTCTCAACTGCTTCAGAACATCCCTCGTCCATTGTGAAACGCTCTCTGTCCCAGTCACAGGAAACACCCATCTTTTTAAGCTGTGATGTGATAGTTCCGCCATATTCTTCTTTCCACTGCCATGTTCTCTCTAAGAATTTCTCACGGCCAAGTTCTTTTTTATCAATACCTTCGTCTTTTAACTGATTGGTAACCTTTACTTCTGTAGAAATAGCCGCATGGTCTGTTCCCGGAATCCACAGTGCATTGTATCCCTGCATTCTCTTGTAGCGGATCAGGATATCCTGCATCGTATTGTCAAGAGCATGTCCCATGTGAAGCTTACCGGTAATATTCGGTGGCGGCATTACGATTGTAAATGGTTTCTTACTTCTGTCCACTTCTGCGTGGAAATACTTATTTTCGCACCACTTCTGGTACAGTTTGTCTTCAATCTCTTTCGGATTGTAAGTTTTCTCCAAATTCTGACTCATAGTCTCCTCCTCAAATACGTGTTTCCTGGTTCATGTTTTCACACATTTTTCACATTTCAGGGCAAAATATAGAATGT